>JBAIYF010000689.1:0-9530 GCA_037916115.1 Anaerolineales bacterium | reverse complement strand
AGTAATTACACTAACATTAGACACCGATTGGATCGATAGATTAAGGAAACAACTTGATTAGCAAAGGTAATCTACTCGACGAACAACGGGCATTGTCACTTATCTAGATAGGTTGCAAGCAAAAGTCAATACGTACCTAGCGAAGGCAGCCAAAGCGCCCAGGGCGTGCAGGTCACCTTACGAGCGGGCAGCCTTCCAAAAGGTCTCCACCGCGGCGGCGTCCGCCAAGCCGAGCCAGGCGGCGGCAGTCTGCACGTCGTGAAAGACCTCTGCTTCAATTGTCCCATCGGATAACAAGGTGATGGCGTTCGCCAGCAGGCGCATCCCATCACTGAATGAAAGCACAGCCAGCAGCACCGCGCCATTGCGGCGGTGAAATCTTCTCTCCAGCTCGATCACAGCCTGCAGGTCATGGATCTCGATCTCATCCTGGGCGTTGATCATATCCAAGATATTCAGCATGCCGGGCACGCGCAGCGGGTCATCCAACGAAGCGCGGACGGATGCCAACAAGTCACGCCCGGTCACAGCCCCCATGCCGACAAATACAACCAGATTCAGTTCAGGGCTCATGCGGTACCGTACAGACATGGATCCATTCCTACCCGTCATCATAAGATACAGCGGCGTTCCAACGCACCGCAGGGATGGTTTGAATAAGTATATCCCGATACACTTCCGCTCTGCCAGCGCGGTTAGAGGCAATTCCAGCGCCCGTCCCGGCAGCCCGCCCACATCCGAATTCCCCAAACCCCGCCTTAGGGTTGTCTCAAGATGCATTTTATAATCAAGAAAGGAGATACAAACTGCATGAAATTCGAGTGGGACCCTGAATATGAAAAAAACGCCCGTAAGCAAACCCCGTAAAAAAGCGGCAGAAATGTCTGCTGAATACAAGTTCGATTATAAAAAAGCCAAGCCGAATCGCTTTGCCGCGCGTCTGAAGGAAGAGCCTATTATTGTAGTGCTCGACCCCGATGTAGCCAAAGTCTTCACCACCACAGAAGAGGTCAACAAGGCATTACGGGCTCTTATCTCCGCCATGCCTCAACATTCTTAAGCGGGCATAAAAAAATCGATCCCTGTTCGTATGGGGGCAAGAGTGAAAAGCAGCACAGCGGGTATAATCCGCGCATTCTACCAATACCCACGGTCAAAAACTCAAACACGAAATCACCAAGACGATTGCTGTCTTATCCATGCCTGCCCTAAGCACGTCGAAAGGTCCACGCGGTACGATTTGGGCTATGATTGAAGTACTTACATCATAGCGCCAGACGGTGGAATTATTAAAAGCAACAAAGGCAAACGATTTTGCGTACGTTATAATTAACTCATGGAAAAAGTGAAGATCAAAATCCCAAAAGCAAAGATCGCCAAATTTTGCAAACGCTGGAATGTTTCGGAGTTTGCCATTTTTGGTTCGGCATTGCGTGGTGATTTTCGCCCCGACAGCGATGTCGATGTGATGGTTTCGTTCGCGCCAAAAGCGCAGGTTACCTTGTTCGACATGGTCCACATGCAGGAAGAACTGAAAACCATTTTTGGGCGTGAGGTGGATCTGGTCAGCAAACAGGGCGTACTGTCCAGCCGGAACTACCTCAGGCGTAAATACATACTCGACTCAGCACAGGTGGTCCATGTCGCGTGATGATACATACCTGGTGGATATGCTCGAATCGGCGAAAATCGTATTGGATTATGTTCTAGGCAAATCCTGGGATAATTTCAACGAAGACCTTCAATGTCAGGATGCTGTAGTTCGCCGGATCGAAATCATGGGCGAGGCAGCGCGGCGGCTTTCACAAGAGACGCGCGATAAACACCCGCAAATCCCATGGCGTGAAATTACCAGTATGAGAAACCTGGTCATCCATGAATACGATGTGGTGGATATTGGACAAGTATGGGATACCGTACAAAACAAAATCCCGTCCCTGATCGAAGAATTATCGAAAATCGTCCCTCCGCCTGAATGAACAGACCGACATCCGAATTCCCAAAAAGAATTCGGATGTTTTTTATTACAACTTCCTTTAAGCCGTGGGTATAAAAAGGGTGTTGGTGTGCAGGAAGGGCGGTAAGGTTACGGGTATAATCCGCGCATTCTGAGAACAGGGAACCCATGAAAAAGTACATCCTCTTTACCGTCTTCATCTCCGGCATGACCACCCTCGGCGCCGAACTTGCCGCCGGGCGCCTGATCGGCAACGTCTTCGGCACCAGCAACCTGGTCTGGGCCAGCATCATCGGTCTGATCCTGATCTACCTGACCTTCGGCTACTTCCTCGGCGGCAAATGGGCAGATAAAGACCCCAGTCCGCTGGCGATGTATCGCATTTTGGCATGGGCGGCTTTTACCATTGGGCTTGTGCCCTACGTCGCAGTGCCGGTGCTGCGCTATGCCGCCACCGCCTTCGAAGTGCTGAGCGTCGGCATCATGGCAGGTTCGTTCCTCGTCGTGCTGATCCTCTTCATCGTGCCCATCACCCTGCTGGGCACCATCTCGCCGTATGCCATCCGCCTCTCGGTGGATGACGCCGAAAAAGCCGGGGAGATCTCCGGCAGGATCTACGCCGTCTCCACGCTCGGATCGTTCATTGGCACGTTCATCCCCACCATTGTGCTGGTCCCCACCATTGGCACGCGCCTGACCTTCGCCGTGATGGGCATGCTGCTGCTGATCGTGGCGCTGATCGGGCTGGCGCGCTTCGCGTCCACGCGCGATATGCTCAAGTTCATCTGGATGCCGATCGTGCTCGCCGCCATCGCGGTCATCTTCTCCAACTCCGCGCTCAAAGCCAACAATGGGCAGGTCTACGAGACCGAGTCCGCGTATAACTACATACAAGTCGTCAAACAGGACGACTTCGTACTCTTGAAACTGAACGACGGACAGGGCGTACATTCCATTTACCATCCCGACTACCTGTACTACAACGGACCGTGGGAACAGTTTTCGGTCGGTCCGTACTTCTATGAGAACCGCTCGCCCGATTCCATCAAACACATGGCGATTGTCGGTCTCGCCGCCGGAACCGCCGCGCGTCAAGCCACCCTGATCTACGGCGAAGACCTGCAGATCGACGGTTTCGAGATCGACCCCAAGATCGTGCAGGTCGGGCGCGACTATTTCGAGATGAACCAACCCAATCTCAACGTGATCATCGGCGACGGGCGGCTGGGCTTGGACCAAAGCCAGACGAAATACGACATCATCGCCATCGACGCCTACCGCCCGCCCTACATCCCTGCCCACATGACCACGCTGGAATTCTTTGAGATCTGCGCCGCGCACCTCGCCGACGATGGCGTGCTGACCCTCAACGTAGGGTCCACGCCGGGAGATCGCCGCCTGATCGACGGTCTCGCCACCACCATGGCGCAGGTCTTCCCCTCCATTCACATCATGGACATCCCCAACACGCTCAACACCATGATCTTCGCCACCAAACAACCCACCACCTCCGAAGCCTTTCTCAATAACCTCATGCGCTTCGCCGGTGACCAAAGCCTGCATCCGCTGCTGGTGACGACCATGTCCTCCACCTATGCCAACCTCAAACCCGGCTACGAAACCACCACCGTCTTCACCGACGACCTCGCCCCGATCGAATGGATCGTCAACGACATGGTCGTGCGCTTCGTCCTCAAAGGCGGGCTGGAAATTTTGCAATAACCCCCTTAATGTCATTGCGAGGAGGGCGCTCTTCCCGACGAAGCAATCTCCGGGCGACGCACTTTCGCCCGACGTGTGCCACGAAGTGGTAAGCAATCCCCCCTCTTAATGTCATTGCGAGCCGCGCCCCTGCTCTTGCGGCGAAGCAATCTCAGGAGGGCGCTCTTCCCGACGAAGCAATCCCCCTTTATTGGAGATATAACCTTGCCCACCGAAAAACAATACTACGTCTACATCATGACCAACGCACACAACACCGTGCTATACACCGGCATGACAAACAACCTGGCGCGGCGCGTATACGAACACAGGAACGGATCGGGCAGCAGCTTCACAAAGAAATATAATGTCCACAAACTGGTCTATTATGAAATCGGCAATGATGTCAACGCCGTGATCGCAAGAGAAAAGCAGATCAAAGGCGGTTCCCGCCAAAAGAAGATCGACCTGGTCAATTCCATGAACCCTGAATGGAAAGACCTGTACGAAAAGATCATATAACAAGGAGGTTGCTTCGCCGCCAGGAACAAGAACGCGGCTCGCAAAGACATCCCGAACGAAAATTTTCCTGATCACAAGGAGGTTGCTTCGGGCGAAGAACACCGCCCTCGCAACGACATATAAAAAATTATGAAACTCTCTCTCCCACTCTCCTATCTCGTCTCCCTGCTCACCCCGCTGGCGCTGATCGGGCTGGCATTGCGCATTCTGCTCACGCCGCTGTACTACACCGTCGAATACAACATGCCCTACTTCCCCGCGGATGAATACGGTTTCACCAAGGAAGACCGCTTGAAATGGGCGCGTCCATCCGTGGAATATCTGGTCAACGATGCGGATATTTCCTACCTCGGCGACCTGCAATTCGAAGACGGCACGCCGATCTACAACGAACGCGAACTCAGCCACATGCACGACGTCAAGGAAGTGGTGCAGGGTTCGCTGCGGGTCTGGTATGTTGCCAACGTCATCTTGCTGCTGCTGGCGGTCTTCGCGGCGCGCGGCAACTGGATGCCCGCCTACCTCAACGGTCTGCGCCGCGGCGGCTGGTGGATGATCGGGCTGGCGGTCACATTGGGGTTGATCGCAGGCGCGGGCATTTTGCTCGACCCGAACATCTTCTGGTCGTTCTTCGAGTGGTTCCACACCCTGTTCTTCGAAGGCGACTCCTGGCTCTTCTATTATTCCGACACGCTCATCCGCCTCTTCCCCATCCGCTTCTGGCAGGATGCCGTCATCTCGATGGCGGTCATTGCGCTGGGCGGCGGGCTGGGGCTGGCGCTGGGAATCAAAACAAAGTGAATCACTTACCGTACACAGCAAAGGGCGACCCTTTCTTATAGATCGGAATCTGGGTAAGCCCTGACGGGTCGCCCCTACAATGATTGCGTACGGTGAGTGAATTAAGTGACGGTCACTTACAAAGTGATCGTCACTTATACATTGATGTATAATTTCAATACAGGAGCCCCTTAATGTCTTTCAAATTATCCTTGGAAAATAAAGTTGCCGTGGTCACCGGCGGTTCACGCGGGATCGGGCGTGCGATCGCATTGGAATTCGCCGAACGCGGCGCGGCTGTGGTGGTCAACTACAACAGTTCGCCCGCCGCCGCCGAAGAGGTGGTGAAGCAAATTCAGGAAGCAGGCGGAAAAGCCGCCGCCTTCAAGGCGGATGTTTCGGACTTCAAGCAAGCCGAGGCGCTGGTGAAGTTTGCCGTGGAAACCTTCGGCGACCTGAGCATCCTCGTCAACAACGCGGGCATCACCCGCGACCAGCTCATTATGATGATGCCCGAAAGCGACTGGGACGCCGTCATCAACACCAACCTCAAGAGCACCTTTAACTGCTCGAAAGCCGCGGTCAAGCACATGATGCGCAAACGCACCGGGCGCATTATCAGCATTGCCTCAGTGGCCGGGCAGATGGGCAACCCCGGGCAGACGAATTATTCCGCTTCGAAGGGCGGGCAGATCGCTTTCACCAAGGCGCTGGCGCGTGAAGTGGCCGGGCGCAATATCACCGTCAACGCGATCGCGCCGGGCTTTGTGGATACGGAAATTCTGGATGCCATGACGCCCGAAACCCTCGAAGCCGCGCTCAAGCTGGTTCCGCTCGGGCGCAAGGGCAAACCGGAAGAGATCGCATTTACCGCCGCATTCCTCGCCTCAGATGGCGCTGCCTACATTACCGGGCAGGTCATCGGTGTGGATGGCGGTATGGCAATGATGTAAAGAGCATAGAAACAGGAGTGAGGAATGAACGAATCAACGCAAGGCAAAACAACGGTCTCCCCGGAAGTGTTGACCACCATTGCCAGCATGGCGGCACTGGAAGTGCCCGGCGTCAGCCGCCTGGCACCGGTCAGCGGCGGGGTGAATCGACTCTTTCGGCGCGGCGCCAGCGATGGGGTGCGCATTGAGGCGAAGGACAACG
The DNA here is from genome assembly GCA_037916115.1 of Anaerolineales bacterium. Taxonomy (GTDB): domain Bacteria; phylum Chloroflexota; class Anaerolineae; order Anaerolineales; family Villigracilaceae; genus Villigracilis. The sequence continues at coordinate 3,415 of JBAIYF010000689.1, read as the reverse complement.
TGGTCTTCGTGGACCTGTTCCTGATCCTCAAGGACGGAGTCAACATCCGCGAGGTGGGGCGCAATGTTCAGCAGAATGTGGCGCGTTCGGTGCAGGAGATGGTGGGCATGGAAGTTGGCGAGGTCAACGTCCATGTGGAAGATATTGATTTTGATGGAACCGAGGCCTAGCGAATGAAACCGCGAACCCGGGCGCGTTCGATCGCCCTGCAAGTGTTGTATGAAACCGATCTTTCCGCGCACCTGCCGGGCGATGTCCTGCGTTTGCGTCTCGAAGAGACCACGCTTCCGCATGATCTGGCGGAATTTGCACGCAGTATCATATTTGGGGTGATGCCCATTCGCGAGCAATTGGACCGTACGATCGCGAAATATGCGCCCGAGTGGCCCATGGACCAGGTCGCTGCGATCGACCGTAACATTTTGCGGATGGCGTGCTGGGAGTTCGCGGTCTCGCGTGAAACGCCGGTGAAGGTGGCGATCAACGAGGCGGTGGAACTGGCAAAGCTGTACGGCTCCGACTCAACTGCGCGCTTCGTGAACGGGGTTCTGGGCACACTGGTGGATCATGAGCAGGAGCTTCGCGAAGTGTTGAAGAATGAGATCTCGCAAGCCAGCAATTTGGAATCATAGCGTATGGAAATCCTTGGCATTGGTCTGCCCGAACTGATATTTATCTTTGTGATCGCACTGCTCATTTTGGGTCCGCGTGATATGCAAAAATCAGCCAAAACCGTGGGGCTTTGGTTGAACAAGTTCATCCGTTCGAACTTTTACATGGCGCTGAAGAACTCTTCGGAGGAGCTCAGGAACATGTCGACGAACCTGATGCGCGAGGCGAACATGGAACTGCAAAAGACCGACGCGGAGATCCGCCGTGAAATGCAGTTGGACCCGCGCGTTTCAAAATTTGTCGTGAAGACCGGCGGCGACAGACCCGCCCAACCGCTGCCAAAGGATGCCCCGCGCGAAGCCGCCGCCCCCGAAGAGCCTGAAAGCGATCCAGCGAACCGGGATATCACCCCGAAACAATAGAACAAACCCTGAAAGCGAACCGAACAAAAAAATGCGCACGTTCTTCAACGTTGTTTGGCGGGTCATTACATTCCCATTCGTATTGATCTACAACATTATTGTCTTTCCATTTAGAAAAACAAAACAATTCATCGACTATTTGAACACCGAGCCGCAGGAGCATCAGCTTTTGGATGCGCTTGCCAACCTTGCCACTGAATCAGGCGCGCGCGAGGATTTTGTCACGCACCTCGAAGAGTTCCGCACGCATTTGCTGCGCTCTGTGGTCGTGCTGGCGCTCTTTGTGATCGCCGCCTTCTGGGTGGCGGAACCCGCCATGGAGTTTCTCGCCGAGCCGGTGGGCGGTTTGCAGGCATTGCAGGCCATTCAGGTGACGGAAGAGATCGGTGTTTTTATGCGCGTGGCCATGACGCTGGGCATTGCCATTGCCTTTCCTTATATTGCATTTGAACTCTGGTATTTCGCCTCGGCGGGGCTGCACCCCCACGAAAAAAAGATGGGGCTGGCGGGCATCCCGTTCGCCTCGATCCTTTTTCTGGCGGGCATGGCGTTCACCTACTATGTCATGCTCCCGGCGGCTCTGCCGTTCCTGGGAAGTTTCACCTCCATCTCGCAGTTCTGGTCGGCAAAGGATTATTTTGGCTTTGCCACCGGGCTGATGTTCTGGATCGGCATCTTCTTTGAATTTCCGCTGGTCGTGTATGTGTTGACTTCGATCGGGCTGGTACAGCCGAAGTTCCTGGCGGACCAATGGCGGCTGGCGGTGGTCATCATCTCGATCCTTGCCGCAGCCATCACCCCCACGGTGGACCCGGTCAACATGGGGCTGGTCATGGCGCCGATGACGCTGCTGTATTTCATCAGCATCGGTTTGAGCTATATTGCCGCCGCCCTGCGCATAAAAAGGAACACGGAAAAGAAGCTCGAGGAGCAACAGGCACCCGACCCGGTCATGGATGACAGGCTGGGGTAAACACAAGCGGGAACGATGTCAGAAGAAAAGCGAGAAGTCATGAAATCATCACAATCATTCCGCCGTTGGGTCTCCGCGGCGATCGTTCTTATGCTGGTCGGTCAGGCGTGTACATTCTCGCTGTTCGACCCGTCCAGCATCAATTTTGGCAATGGCGCCACCCCCACCCCCGCGTTTTCGATCGCCACCAGCACGCCCTACCCCGCCGCGCAGACGACCTTCGTGGTCACCCTGCCCGAGCCGCTGCAGGCGGGCGAGTCTTTAGCCCTGATGGTGCTGGATGAAGTGACCGGGCTTTCGCTCAACGCCACGCAATATCCGCTCACCCCGCGCGATACCCTGACCTATACCGGCACCCTGCCGCTGCCGATCAATTCGGTGGTCAAGTACCGTTACATCCGCACGGGTCCCACCGGCACTGCCATTGAAGACACAACCTACGGCACGATCATCCGCTACCGCATCCATAACGTCACCGGACCCGGCGAAGTGCAGGATATTGTGGCGGACTGGAGCGACCACGCCTACACCCGCCCGACCGGTTCCATCCTTGGGCAGATCTACAATGCAGATACGAACCTGCCTGTCGCAAACGTGATGGTGACAGCAGGCGGCATTCAACACATCACCGATTCGATGGGGCGCTTCGAACTGACCGGACTGCCAGTGGGTACACACCAATTGGTTGCCTACAGCCTCGACGGTTTATACCTGCCCTTCCAACAGGGCGCAGTGGTCGTGGAAAACACGCCCACCATCGTGGACTTGCGCGTCAAACCGACCCGGCTCGTCAATGTCACCTTCATCGTCGCCGTGCCGCAGGATACCGTGCCCGGTGTCCCCGTCCGCATTGCAGGCAACCTGCTGCAACTGGGCAACACCTTTGCCGACCTGCAGGGCGGCGTGAACGTGGTGACTGACCGCATGCCGATCATGAGCCTGCAGCCCGATGGACGCTATGCCATCACCATGGGTCTGCCGGTCGGCACCTACATCCAATACAAATACACGCTCGGCGACGGCTACTGGAACGCCGAACGCAAAGGCAACGGCGGCTGGGTCGTGCGCGACCTGATCGTACCCGCACAGGACATTACCATTCAGGATGGGGTCGAAACCTGGTCCGCTTCCAGCGAATCGGGTGCCATCCTTTTTGAAGCGAGCGTGCCATCGGTCACACCGCCGGGCGATATCATCTACATCCAATTCCACACCTACGGCTGGACGGAACCCATCCCCATGTGGCCGCTTGGCAACAACCGCTGGGCATACAAACTGTATGGACCGCTGAACTTCATGGGGTCCTTCTCCTACCGCTATTGCCGCAACGGTCAATGCGGCAGCACCGACGATAATCAGACCGTGGGCGTCAACCCGACCGGCAGGCAGGCGAATACCAGCATCCTTG
>JBAIYF010000688.1:0-12417 GCA_037916115.1 Anaerolineales bacterium | reverse complement strand
GCGGCTAATACCGTGCCGACTTTGCAATCGTCATCGCCGGTGAGCGAGCCATAAACTGAGTCGCTCAGCGAAGTGATGGTGACGGGTTCTTCGGTGGATGTGTTCTTCACGGTGAAGGTGAAGGTCACATCACCGCCGGTTTCTGGCACTGCGGTCGGGTTGGCTGTCTTGGTGACCTCGATAGCGGGGGCAACATCGGTGAAGTCGACAGTCGCATCGTCATCGTCGGTGGATTCGGTCTTGTCGTTATCTTCTGCAACGGCGGTGAACTTGTTGTAGTGATCGGGTCCGGAGTAATCACCTTCGACCCACTGGGTGATGGCGAACTCGCAGGAAGCGCCAGCGGCTAAGACGGTGCCAACTTTGCAGTCGTCGTCGCCGTCCAATACCCCATAAACTGAGTCGTTCAACGAAGTGATGGTGACGGGTTCTTCGGAAGAGGTGTTCTTCACAACAAAGGTGAAGGTCACATCACCGCCTGTTTCGGGCACTGCGGTCGGGTTGGCTGTCTTGGAGACCTCGATGGTGGGTGCAACATCGGTGAAATCGACCGTGGCGTCGTCATCGTCGGTCGCTTCGGTCTTGTCATTGTCAGCAGCCTTGGCAGTGAAGACATTGACATGATCGGGTCCGGAGAAATCGCCTTCGACCCATTCTGTGAGGGCGAACTCACAGGAATCACCAGCGGCTAATACCGTGCCGACTTTGCAGTCATCGTCGCCAGCAAGGGTGCCGTAAACTGAGTCGTTCAACGAAGTGATGGTGACAGATTCTTCGGTGGATGTGTTCTTCACGGTGAAGGTGAAGGTCACATCGCCGCCGGTTTCTGGCACTGCGGTTGGATTGGCTGTCTTGGTTACTTCGATGATAGGAGTGACATCGGTGAAGTCGACCGTGGCATCATCTGAAGCGGTATCAGAGTTGTTGTCGTTGTCTGAAGCGGTGACCGTTGCGGTGTTTTGATGAGACGGTCCGCTAAAATCACCCTCAATCCATTCGGTGAAGGTGCAGGTATAGGTTTCTTGATATCCAAGCACTGTGCCAACAGCATCGGGGCAATGAGCGGCGAGATCAAAGTCGGTATCAGTCAGTTCATCGATGGTTGCATCTTCGCTGCTGTTGTTGGTCACCACGATGGTGAATTTAACATTACCGCCAGTCTCTGGAACGAAAGTTGGGTCGGCATCTTTGGTGATGGCAATGTCGGGCAGAATATCGGTCAATGCCACGGTTACTTCGTTGGAGATGGCAGAGGCGTCGAATCCTTCATCATCTGTGCCTGTAGCGGTAACGGTGTTTGTCCAACTCATTGGGTAATCGCCCAGATGAACATAGGTGAAGTCACAGGTGAAAGAATCGCCGGGGTCGAGAGTGATAGGCAGCTTCACGCTGCAGCCGGTAGAGATGTCAGCGGCGTAGCTGTCTGCAACGGCTGAGACAGTGATCGGGTCCAGATTGGAGGCGGGGTTGCTAATGATCGCTTGATACACAAATGTGCCGCCCGGCTCGGGCAGTGTCGGAGTCGAGGTGGACTTTGTCACGCTCAAGTAAGAGCGTACATCTGTGATGGTGACCGATTCTTTGTCAGTGTCTGAAGCCGTTGACCCATCGTTATCTGTGACGGTCACAGAGGCGGTGTTGTTATAGGTTCCCGGCTTTGTGTGGGTAACGGGGTAGGTGCAGGAGAGATCCCCATCTACTGGGATCGTCTGCCCAATGAGATTCGTACAGTCAGCGGGTAGCGGGTTGTCGTCTGTTAGTGCTGTGACCGTTACTGGCTCGACCGAGGTGTTGTAAATGGTGAGTGTGAAAGTGAACACGCCTCCCGGTTCAGGCAAACTGGATGGCGTTACATCTTTGACCAACCCTACGGTGGGCAGAACATCGGTGAAGGTGACGGTCGCATCGTCTGTGGCGCTGTCTGGGTTGCCTTGTTCATCTGTGCCAGAAGCGGTGACGGTGTTGGTGTGAGCTGTTCCAGCATTCCCTTCCATGAACTTGGAGATGGTGCAGGTATAACTTTCACCTGCGGCGATGGTCTGCGGAACTTCGCACGTGCCTTGCCCATTGAGGTCGCCGAATTTGTCATCTGTCAACGTGTCGAGGATGAAGGGTTCACTGCTGTTATTGGTGACGACAAAGGTGAATTCGACATTTCCGCCATTTTCAGGGACACTGACGGGGTCTGCGGTCTTGGTCACGTCTATATCCGGCAAGATATCTACAATGACTGCCGCATTGTCGTTGTCTGTGACGTTTGTCGTTCCGTATTTTCCATTGACTGTGGCGACGTTGGTAAAGTCACTTATTACGTTTTCAAGCGCGCAGTTGTAGGATGTCGATCCGCCAACTGCCAGATCGCCAACAACCGCATCACAACTCGGCGCGAGCGGGTCGGTCACTGTGACATTGGTCAACGGGACGTTGCCGGTGTTGGTCACAACGATCGTGAAGTTGGCAGTGCCGTTGTAGGTGACAGTTTGTGTATCAGGCGTCTTTTGAATGTCTATGGCAGGCGCCGCGCCGAAGTAGGAACTCGGATCGCTGGCTGTAACGATTGTGCTTCCATATGTTCCGCTGGCTGTGCCGATGTTATTGTAATTTCCAGTTACCGCAGTCCCTGAAGCGGTACAGGTCATACTTTCACCAACGGTGAGAGCAGTTTTGGGGCAAGAGACAGCCACGCCTTTGTCATCGATTACTGAAACAGCGGTTAGGTCTACATTGCCTGTGTTGGTGACGACATAGCTCCAATTCACAGGTTGACCCACAAGGATCGTAGGTCCATCAGAACCGTTGGTGGTTTTGTTGATGCTGATCGCAGGCGCGGGAATGAAGATCCAAGCGTTGTTAAAAGTACAACTTGCATCTGTGGCGGTTGTTCCAGATGCCACTGTTGCAGTGGCTGTACTTCCGCTAAACGTACAGTTGGTGCCAGAGCCTGAAACAAAATTGTAACTTCCTCGTGAAGTATCGAGTTGCTGTTCTGTTATGGTATGCGAGCCATTGGGAGTTACATTGATAAACAACACCTTGCCGGAGGAATCTACCGGCATACAGGCGCCGCCGTCCAGACTGAAACAATATTCTCCAGCCAGAGCCGAAGATTCAAAACTGCCGTTCCCGTCACGGTCGATCATCTTGTAGACGGTGACATCCGGTAATTCTATGATCTGATTTGCCGGAACAGGAACGTTCTGCTGCCCGCTCTGCTCCACGGCTCCACCTGCCGGGTTCAAACGACTGTGTTGTGAAGAACCATTGCATTCGCCAGCATAATCAGAAAGCCGAATATGGTAATTTACAACCGCCGTACCCGCCCCTGAAAATACGATATTAAGATTTTGTACCCATTCTCCACTGGAAGTTCCAAACCCGGTAGCAACCGGAGTGCCAACCAATGTAACCGTTGGAGATGCCCCGCTCACAGACACAACGGCTGGAGCATTTTCAGTTGCGGCAGTGTATGGATTGTCGATCTGTCCCAAGCCAAAACTGCCATCGAAGAACAGGCAAGTACCATCATTTCCTGTAAAGCGTACTTCAAGATTTCCATTGGTCGCTGCGTTTGATTCCAATGTCATGCGGAAGTTGATATAGTTCCCCTCTTTGTATGTCGTGATATTGCCTGATGTATAGGAACCGCCGCTTTGCTGTCCTTCATGCTGTTTGGCGGTTATTTTTGCCGGTGCATCGGTAAAACTGACAGTCACAACACGCCCAGTCTGTTTTCCGCTGGCGCTGACGACATATGTGGCAACGAACCAACTCGGCAGGTTGAAAACATCGACAATGGAGCCGTCTTCAGCAACATCAACAACCACATTGCGAGCCCAGGTCTTGCCAAGATCGTCGTTCACAAAGATATTCACCTGAGTGTCGCCTTGCCAGTTCCCGCCGGTAATTGTCACAGGTTCACCCGGGAAATAATCCTCTTTGTCGCTTTGGATGAACGGGGTCAGTTCTGGTGTTGGTTCTGCGGTCGGTTCAGACACGGGTTCTGAAGTTGGTGCAGAAGTTGGCTCTTGAGTCGGCTCCAGAACTGGTTCAGCAGTCGGCTCTTGAACCGGCTCTTCCGCCGGGGGAGCGGGAGCGGTCACAGTGAAACCAATGCTCGCTGCGGCTGAGTCACCACCGGCAGGGATTGCGCCGAGTTCATATGCGCCCTCTGTGTTCAGCGGGGGAGAAACGATCGCAAAATTCCCAGCATCATTGGCAGTTACACTGCCCCAATCCAATGTGCCATCGGGTCCGTTCACTGAGAGGAAGTACTCTCCGGGCGTGAAGCCTGCCCCGTTTATGAACACGGTTTCACCAGGGGCGTACTCGGTTTTGTCTGTTGAGAGAACCGGAGTGCCGACCTCCATGTAAGTCGCAGAAATATTGAAAGGCGCTGCGAGGATCATGGAGAAAAGTACAAGGGTGTCCAATAATTTGTACGTGGCTTTGGAGAACTTTGTAGTCATAACCGACTCCTTGGGATATTGTCATCCCCGAAAAAATAAAAACACCGACACGGTGTATCGATGTTTGATTTACCATCTCGTATCTGAGTGCATGGAGTGAATGCAGCTAAATAGGCACACAAAGAAAAAAATATTTTCTTTGTAAAAATTCGATCGTCGTGAACACCATGCAGCCATCAAATTCATAGATTTGAACCAGCCCAACTCACCGCCTGCCAGCGATACAACACCAGCCTATCTACTACAGTATAGTGATGCGCCCCTTTTGATTTTTTCGAAATTTATTTGAATTTATTTAAGACAAATCGGACCTCCATTGCAGAGATCCGATTTTCCTTCCCGCTATACTGCTCGGTATTTACTTGTTTTCCATCCCCAATGGAGAGAACCAATATCCTCGTCCCCAAAAAGTGCGGATATATTGATGCCCATGCTTGCCATCCTGAAGTTTTTTTCGCAGGTAATAAATATACAGGGCTGCCATCGGTTTTGTATCCAGGTAAGAAGACCCCCATACCTCTCTTATCAACTCATGATGCGACAACACCTTGCCAGATTGACGTACCAAACATGCCAGTATTTCAAATTCCTTTGGAGAGAGTTCGATTTCCCTTCCCGATAGTCTTACACGCTGCTCTGGAATATCAACCTCCAGAACCGGGTCGGCATATGATGTAATATGAGAGGGGCTTCCAGAAGCCCGTTGACTCGCTCGTCTCAACAACGCCCGGACTCTGGCTTTCAATTCATAATTGCTGAAAGGCTTTTTCAAGTAATCGTCCACACCCACATTAAAGCCGCGGATCATATCCTTTTCACTGGAAAGGGCAGTCAGCATCAAAATAGGTATGCTCACCATTTCGCGGAGACGCTCGCAAACCGTGAAGCCATCCATATCAGGCATCATAATATCCAAGATGATAATATCCGGCTGAACCTGATAAGCTTGCTGCAAGCCTTCTATCCCGGAATACGCATGGTACACATTACATTCATCTGTGTCCAAAATCGTTTCAATTAACGCCCCTACTTCATGGTCATCATCGATGACGAGAACCTTTTTCCTCATAGCCGCCTCAATGGAATACCCTGATTTGAATTGTAAACTCTCACCACAATTCATTATATGCATGGGGAAGGTTGAATTCAATCAGTTGTAAGTCATGATTTTCATATTCCCGACTTGTTCGACAACTTAACAGCACGCATATATACTTTGTAAAATCGTCACTGTGGATAATTGATACAAAAACCTGTAAAAAACAAAGATAAACCCATGTTGCATCTCTCAAACACCCGCTTTGCATTTTTGGATATTGAAACCACCGGACTTTCTCCCTGGTTTGGCGATCGCATCTGCCAGATCGCCGCCATTTGGACCATTTGCAACGAGGACATAATCGCCCGGGGTGAATCCAGCCCCGATCACATACACCGACTCGCCGGGCACGTAATCCAATGGTTTGATGGCAAACTCATCAACGAACGCCTGATACGCTTCCAATGTATGTGTTTCATTGTTTATGGGCGTAAGTAGCAAAATAGGAAAAAATACATGTTCGCGCATGGTACGACAGATATACGCACCATTGGTGATTCTCAAGGTCACATCAATGACGATCATATCCGGCGGGGTTTCCTCAATTACAGAAAGCGCCTGTTCCACTGTGTTCACTGCCAGTTGCCGGCAATTCAAATCGGTTACCAAGACCCCCGGATCCGGCTGGTGGTTGGTTCGTCACACATGGTCAAGATGGTTAACTCTGACATTTTGGCTATCCTCACCTTATAGGTGTCAATTTTCATTATATATACATTGAATAGTACAAATACAATCCCTCCTATAAGTGGTTCATACCGAAAATATCGATGATGCATGACTTCATTGGTCGGTTCTTGATAAATTCCAATTCCCTGAAAATGATGGAATTAAAACCTCCGAGGCAACTGTTTTCCAATGTCAGTTTGCCTCGGAGGTTTATCTTATTTCACTCCCTAATTTTCAGTACATTATATTTGGCTTGACGCTCAATCACTTCATCGAGAAAGCCCTGGCGCAAGTCCATGTCCATTGTAGTGATCAAGGTGTAGAAGTGGCAGTGGCATCCGCAGATGTGGGTGTCGGCGATGGAGGCAGCACTGTTTGAGTTAACGTTACTGTTGCTGCTGGCGAGGTCTCTGTAATCGTAACCGTTGGAGATTCGGTCAGCGTTGCTGTTGGAGGCACATTGGTAAGGGTCGGTAATTGTGTGTACGTCGGAACCGCGGTCAAAGTGGCAGTGACCGTATTTGTCACATTTAACGTGGTAGTGTACTCAATATGTATAAGCGGCGCATTGGCAGAATTCTTTTCATAGGACTGTGCTATGCGGCTGCCGTTACCAGAAAAGATGATCACAATCGAGTTGCCACTCGTCCAATTCGATAGATTCACGATCTCCTGAATAATGGATGCCAGGTTTGGCGTAAGTTGAATGCTTCCCCGGGTAGACCATGATGCAGGAACCCAGCTTACAACATTTGCCGTTCTTGAACGTGATGAAACATTTCGATTTGCCGTGGTAAATGCCGCAGCATTGGGGCTCGCTTCGCCTTGAATGGAAAGGATCGTGGCTTTAGAGGCGGTTTCATCCACCACAAAGGTTATATACGCATTGGTTATCTTTGCCCCCTTTGGGATGTTAATACCTCTAAACCGAATTCCTACGGTTTGGTTGTCAGTATCGTAGACCAGTTCGAGATCAGTACTGTTCATGTACATCTGTCCAGTGGCGCGTTCCTCAACGTCATCGTTGCCGTTTGCAACGCGCACATTAACAATATTCTGCCCGGTTGATTGAACTGTAGGAGTGGGCGGGATCACAACTGTAGTTGGTGAACTGACAATGATGGGTGCCGCAACCGTTGTGGTTGGCGTATTCGTCGGCGGAATCTGGGTTTGCGTGGCAGGCATTAAAGTGTTCGTACTTACAACAGATGGCGTGGCGGTTGGAGGTACGGGTGTAAGTGTAGCCGCACTAGTCGGTTCATAACTTGTTATGGTGAATTCTTTAACCTGCAATGTCATGGCGTTGGTGGTCTGGTCGGCGGCTCCATCAATACCGGTTACCAAACGGGTTATGACCCGTTCTTCCACAGGTACAGAATCGGGGGATAATCTTGCATTTCCCGATGCCACAACAACACCATCCACCTTAAACCACCATGGGGCTACATTGGCAACATCCCCATAAAGTTCCAGAACATGCTCGCCAACAGGTAACTGCCCCTTGTAATATTCCACTTTGCCGTTATTTTCGTGCTCGGAACGTATCCGCATTGTATGATCGGAGTAAAAATACACACCAGTTCTGAGTTCATCCGAATCAGCTGCACCAAAATGCACCCCATTCACCGTTGTGCTGTAATTGTCCGTATTCATGATACGAAAATAGGAGGTTTGTTTTGTGTAAAAATCTTCAGGCAAGACAACTACAGACCGCATGTAAAATGTCGTCGGTGCAAACCCCTCTTTTTCAGGAACTTTATATTTCAAACGGGCGTAATGCGTGGATGCCAAAACACCGCCAGCGGTGACAGACCACATCCCGTTTTCTACAGTTATACTTTCTGTCGTCCCACTTATCTCCATCGTCAACCCGCTATTCGAGGTTGTGGTAAATGTGCGGCTGAACTGGGGCTGGTTTTGTGTTGAGGCCGCGACATTGTGTACACTCAAAAATATTAGCGCAAACGTTACAACCCCACTAATGGATTGCATCAAAGTCTTTTTCATTTTGTTCTCCTGAGCTGGGTGGTTGTGATGAGAAAATGCCAGCATCTGATTTTGAGGGTAACAAAATGGTTCTTAATAAAGAGAATTTCTAGCTAGTACCGAAGTACCACCCAGAGCGCTATTTCTGTAAACTTACCAACTTGGTTAGGAAAAATGGAAATATCCACGCCTCTTGGCTCCCTTTACGCAGGTTATACGAAGTTTGCACACCCACCTAACAGATGGCAATCAACTTTGATTTACGGTAATATTAGGAAATTCACAAGGTGGTAATTAAATGCTTGAGATTTCAAACACCCGTTTCGCATTTTTGGATATTGAAACCACCGGACTTTCTCCCTGGTTTGGTGACCGTATCTGCCAGATCGCCGTCATTGCGACTGAAGGCAAACGCATCAAACGGACCCTCGACCTGCTCATCGACCCCGGGCGTGACCTTTCGCCGTCAGCCATCCACGCCAACGGACTGGACGCTGAAGCCCTGAAAGGCAAACCGCGTTTTGAAGATGTGGCAGGAGAAGTCGCCTCCATTCTGACGGATACGATCATCGTCTGCCATAACGCGCGCTTTGACCTGCAATTCCTCGACAATGAATATCGAAAATTGGGGCGCACCATTGAAATTCCCAACTTGATCGATACGCTTCTGCTCGCACGTGATTATTACGATCTGCCCTCCTACAGTCTGCGCCACCTCTCGAAGGATTTTCAGGTGGAGACGTATATCAAGGGATCGCGCGCCTTTGCCGATGCGGTCACCATGAAGAACCTTTTCTTCACCATCGTCGATTCGCTTGCAAAGGTGAATAAGACAATTGACGACATTATTGGCATTTACAACTCCCCGGCATGGCCCGATGAGGGTATCTACCTTCCCACAGAATTGAGCGAAGCCATCCACAGCGGGGGGCGTCTCTTCATCCGCTACATGGACAAGGATGGTGAAGTATCCGAACGCTGGATCACCCCCAAAGGCGTTTTGGGACTTGCCGATTACTTATACCTGCAAGCCTTCTGTCACACCCGTGAAGCAGATCGAACCTTCCGGTTGGACCGCATCTTACACATCGAAGTAGAACAATAAGCTCCACAGAAAAATGCCCCGGCTGCCGGGGCATTTTTCTGTTAATTGAAACAAAAAAGGTTTTATGCCATAATCTAATAAAGGGTGTTAAACCCTTGGCAAGGAGTTGTGTCATGTCTGTGATAACGATTTCCAGGGAATTTGGCAGCAACGGCGATTATATTGCCCGCAGAGTGGCAAAGGAACTCACCTTTCATCTTGTCGATAAAAAATTCATGGGAGATATTCTCGGGGAATACGGCTACGTGGAATTTGACCGTGAGTACAACAGCCTGCCCAGTTTTTGGGAGCGATTCAATGCACAACGCGGGGCTCAACGGGATGTTATTGTCCAAATGCTGAATAAGGTCATCGAAACAGTTGCCCAACATGGGAAGGTCGTCATTTTGGGGCGCAGCGGGTTTGAAGTGTTGGGGAAATATGACAATGTCCTGCACGTCCGGCTGCAAGCGCCGCTTGCCGTACGCATCGGACGGGTAATGGAGGAACACGGGCTTTCATTTGACGACGCAGAGCAACTTGTGAAGGAACAAGACCGGGTGAGGGTGGCATTTGTAGAGGAGTACTATAAAGTACCCTGGGGTGATATTCGCGTTTTTGACATGGTTATCAATACTGCCAAGGTCCCCTCTGAATTTGTAGTGAAGTGGATAGTGGAAACTGCACGGAACAGGGTAATGAGCCCCGAAACGTATAATCTCACAACGAATGATATCGTGGTAGATCGGGTTTTAGCGGCTGCTGTTTCCGAAAGATTGGAGCAGGTTGCGAATCCAGTTAGCTAGCCGCTATTGTCTTGTAGTTGGACATATAAAAAGAGGAAGCGTTTTTCTGCGCTTCCTCTTTTTATATTATTTCAATATTTGTGCCAGCGCGTTCTTGAATGCCTGATACGGCTGGGCGCCAACAATGGCATATTTATCGTTGATGACGTAGGTTGGCACACCAGTCACACCGATTTGTTGCGCCCATTGCACCTGCCCCGCCACCTCAGCGGTGTATTTGCCGCTTTCAACCACACTTTGCATATCCTCGGCATCCAGCCCGGCTTCCTCTGCGGCGGAGCGGAGCACATCCCATTTGCTGATGTCCTGTCCCTCGCCATATACTTTGCGGAAGACGATGTGATGGAATTCGTTGCCCCTGCCTTTTTCGCGGGCGTATTCCGTCGCTTCGTGGGCAAGGCGGGTATTTAGTATGCGCTCGACTGATTTGAACTGCAGCCCATGTAACTCAGCCATTCCACGCAGCCGTTCTTCCGAGCCGTTAGCGCGGGCGCGTTGAATATACTCGGGCAATTCCATGCCCTCTGGAGGGGTATCTGGACGCAGATAGTAAGGGCGCCAGTCTATCTCGATGTTGTATTCTTTTTTGAGCCTCTCGACCACACCCTGGCCGACATAGCACCATGGTCATATGTAATCAGAGAAGATGGTCAGTTTGAAGTCCATTAGCTATCCTTTTGACGATTGATGATTGAAAGACATCCAATGGACGTGTGTTCTTACTTGAGGTTAGTCGTAGTAGTAGGATGAGCAGTAGTATTCATCCCCGGCTGGAGAGATGGCAATGGCAGGGTATTCCGATATGTCGATCTCGAACTTGTCCAATTCTGCTTGTACGGAGGCGAGTGCCCGGTCGGCGTTGAAGCGCGCAGGGTGGAAAGATTGCCAGGGAACGCCGCCATCGTCAAAACGCGAGTTGCGCTCATAGCGGATGCATGCCAGGGCTGCGGTCACTTTCTCATGGACGGGATCAGGCAGGGTTGGGGAGCGAAGCGCGTCGACGAGCGGGGGGATGGCGTCATCAGAGAGTTCGATGAAGTATTGTGAGTCGAGGTCTTCCACATCCCCGCCGTTTAATTCGCGTTGGATATTTTGGTTGACGATGAACGCATCCACATTGAGGATGGGCAGGGAGGCTGCAAAGCCAAGTGAGGCGATGAGCAGGGCAAAGGCGAAGACGCGTTCTTTGCGTAGAATTTCCAGCACAATGGTGGTAACCAGCAAAAGTCCGATCCAGATGAGAAATATATGGGTGTAGGTGCGCAGGCGTGAGAAGCCGTAAGCGGCTTCGTAGAGATTGAGGCGCTGATAGGCGGAGACGAGCATCACCAGCAGGAGTGTTACAAGAGCAATTCCCAAACCTGAGTAGATTTTCCTCTGTGTTTCGGTTTCACGTTTGGTAACCCCGCTTAAGGTGAGCAACATTACTAATGCAAAGAATGCCACGGTGACGAGTTCGCCAAAGCCGCGACGGGCATACTCGGCGTAGGTGTAACCTTCCACGTTGATGTTGGTGTGACCACCGAAGAAGTATTGGAATTGAATGATGACAAAGGCGGCAAAGAGTGCCACAACACTGCCCAGCACAATCGACGACTCGATGAAGCCGAGGAAGGGTGGAATGACGGGTTTGTCTTCGCCGACCATTTTCTCATCGTTGGAGGCGTTGGCGGCATGCAGAAAAATGCCTGCAAGCGCGTACCCGATCACAAGAATATAGATCATGCGGAAGATGTATTCGGGCAGGTTCTCCAGTTTGAAGACTTCGATGAAATTATCCAGGCGTTGACCGAAGACCACATCTGCTGAGGCGAGCAAAGATGCGAAGATGGCAACGATGGGCAGGGCGATCACCAATCCGCGCACGATGGGCATGACGTTGAACTTCGAAGGTTGCGCGCCCGCTTCGCTTTGGATTTTGCGTGCCTCTGCAGTAAATGTGATCGGGCGTACAAGGATACTGCCCATCAGTGCGAAAAATTTGCTAACATAATCTGCAAAGGCATATTGAAACCATCTGCCGCCGAGGTAGGTGACAGTGAAGACGGTCAATGTGAACATGGCGAAGGTGTAGGCGAGGAAGGTGGTCATCGGCTCGGAGCGGATGAAGGTGACAGCGGCGAAGAAGCCGAAGAGCGGAAGCAGCAATAAGGTCGCACGATGCGGTTTGTATCCAGTATTGAGCAGCAGATATAAACCGCCGATGAGACAGGCCGTCCAAAAGATGGCAAAGTTGATGCCGGGGGCTTTTTTCCAAAAGAGAAAGTCGAACAGCCAGCCAAGGGCGAGTACAAGGATCCAGAGTTT
>JBAIYF010000687.1:0-3206 GCA_037916115.1 Anaerolineales bacterium | reverse complement strand
ATCCCATAGCCTAAATCCTCGTTTTAAGGTATCCTTGTATCGTAACTATTTTTTGGAGGAAGATCGTGAGTACTGACGAAATCAAGAGCCTTTTAAAAGACGCCGAAACCCGCATGCACGGCGCGATCCAATCCCTTGTTGACGACCTGAACGGAATTCGAACCGGGCGCGCCAGCCCGGCTCTGGTGGAAAAACTTCCGGTCGAATACTATGGAACCCCCACTCCCTTGCAAAATCTTGCGTCCATCAGTGTGCCCGAACCGCGCACATTGACCATCAAGCCGTTCGATGCCGGATCTCTCAAGGACATCGAAAAGGCGATTCGCGTTTCGGAACTTGGGCTGAATCCCAACTCCGACGGCAAGGTCATTCACTTGAACCTGCCCCCGCTCACAGAAGATCGCCGCCGCGACCTGGTCAAGCATATGAATCATCGTCTGGAAGAGGCGCGTATCTCGTTCCGTAATGTGAGGCGCGACCTGCACAATGACATCCGCGAATACGAGAAGGAAAAACTCATCACCGAGGATGATCTGAAACGCGGTGAAGAAGATCTGCAAAAACTCACCGACAAATACGTGGAAGAGATCGCCGCGCTCGGGCAGAAAAAAGAAAAAGAGATCATGGAAGTCTAACGAATCGCTTTCGATGCTCCGGCATTGAAAGGTTAATCCTATGACAGACACCCCCTTGAACGTTCCTCTGGAAAAGATTCCCCAACACGTTGCCATGATCATGGACGGCAACGGGCGCTGGGCGCTTCAACGCGGACTTCCGCGCCTTGCCGGGCATAAAGCCGGAACCGAGAACCTGCGCCGTGTCATCCGTGCCACGGTTGAATTTGGGGTCAAATACCTGACGATCTACGCCTTTTCCACGGAAAATTGGGGACGCCCCGCCGAGGAGGTGAACGGGTTGATGCTCATTCTTCAAAATGTGATCGACCGTGAGTTGAATGAGCTTCATAAAGAAGGCGTGCAGCTTCGCCACATTGGACGGCTGGAACGGCTTGACCCGGCAGTTCAAAAGAAAGTCTTGCACGCCATTGACCTGACAAAGAACAATGACCGTCTTGTTCTCAATGTGGCGTTCAACTATGGTGGTCGTGATGAGATCGTCAATGCCATTCAGAACATTATCAAAGACGGCATCCCTGCCGAAGAAGTGACAGACGAACTGGTAAACCGTTACCTTTTCACTGCCGGTGTACCCGACCCGGACTTGATCATCCGCACCTCCGGCGAATTGCGCGTCAGCAACTTCCTCATCTGGCAGGCGGCATACTCTGAGTGGTACATCACGCCCACATTCTGGCCCGACTTCGATAAAGATGAATATCGCCGTGCGCTGGAGGCATTTGCCAACCGCGACAGGCGCTATGGAAAGGTATCGTCGGGGGAACTTCAGGAATCCAATGCGTAGACGATTAATTACCGCACTTGCTCTGGCTCTGATCGGGGTGCCCGCCATCGTTTTTGGCGGCATCCTTTATTATTTGTTGATGGGTACTTTCCTGATCGGCGCGGCTTGGGAATATGTGCATCTCTTCCGCGCAGTAAAGTTCGAACCAAATATGATCGTGACGGTGGGCGGAGTGGCAGTTGTGACACTATCACGCATGTTCCTGCCAGATTACGCCCATCCCATCTTTGCCGCCGCCATTCTCCTTGCAATGGCGGTTCATCTTGTTGCTTACGAGCGCGGACGTGACCAGTCCGCGCTTGATTTTGGGATCACCGTCGGCGGTATTGTGTACATCGGCTGGATCGGCTCCTATCTGTTGGACCTGCGCAACCTGCCCGAAGGCGGCTGGTGGTTCATGCTGGTCATGTTCTGCGTGTGGGCAGGCGACTCCGGTGCATACTCGATCGGGCGGGCGTATGGCAATCACAAAATGGCGCCGCGCCTCAGCCCCAAAAAGAGTTGGGAAGGCTATGCTGCGAGCGTCTTCACCGGCATGCATACCGGTGCGCTATACGTTTGGATTTTCCAGACATACGGGAATCACATTCACGGCATCACCATTTGGCAGGGTGCACTTCTGGGTTTGCTGCTTGGCTCACTCCCACCGCTGGGCGACCTCGGCGAAAGCATGATCAAACGCCAGTCCGGAATCAAGGACTCAAGCGATATCATCCCCGGTCATGGCGGTTTCTTCGACCGCATCGACTCGTGGTTGTGGGGCGCGGTCATCGGCTATTATTTCCTGACATGGTTCATTATTTAGTGTAGGAGGACGGCATGGACGTTTTGGGTGCAACACCCACTCGTAACCTCGCGCTCGAACTGGCACGCGTTACCGAAGCGGCAGCCATGATGGCGGGTCGCTTCATGGGTAGGGGAGATAAAGAAGGGGCAGACCAAGCCGCAGTCAATGCGATGCGGCTCATCCTCAGCACAGTGGATATGAACGGAGTCATCGTCATCGGAGAAGGGGAGAAGGATAGAGCGCCGATGCTTTATAACGGAGAAAAAGTAGGCAACGGCTCAAGCCCAGACGTGGATGTGGCAGTGGACCCCATCGACGGGACCCGCCCTCTGGCGTTTGGTCGCTCTAATTCGCTTGCCACGGTGGCGTTGGCACCGCGCGGGACGATGTTCGATCCTGGACCATTCCTTTACATGAACAAGATCGCAGTGGGACCCGAAGCCAAAGGCAAGATCAATATCGAAAAATCGATCACTGAAAATCTATATGCAATTGCCAAAGCAAAAGGCAAGGAAGTGGAAGACCTGACCACCATCATCCTGGATCGCCCGCGCCACGATGAGATGGTTGCGGAGATCCGCAAGGCTGGCGCGCGAATTCGTCAGATCCCCGATGGTGACGTGGCGGCGGCGTTGATGACCGCCTGGCCCGAATCTGGTGTGGATGTGCTGCTGGGTATCGGCGGTACGCCTGAGGGTGTTATCGCTGCTTGCGCATTGCGTGCCATGGGCGGAGAGATTCAAGGCAAACTCTATGCACGCGACGAGGACGAACTGCGCCGTGGACGCGAGCAGGGCTACAACTTCGACAAGGTTTTGACGATGGATGACCTTGTCTCTTCGGAAGATGTCTTCTTTGCCGCCACCGGTATTACGGACGGCGAATTGCTCAAAGGGGTGCGATATTACGGCGACCACATCACCACCGACACTCTCGTCGTGCGCGGTCTGACCGGCACCGTACGCCAGATCAACGCGACACACAAGACCGATAAACT
>JBAIYF010000686.1:0-4243 GCA_037916115.1 Anaerolineales bacterium | reverse complement strand
TATTACGCGGTAAAGCGACGATGATCTCAATGGAGGTTGCGCCATATTTTTATGCCTTGTCTGAAAACTACGGCTCGCCTGAGGAAGATTATCTGATCGCTTATCAAGAGGGACGCTTGCCGCAGTCGGCGAAGCAGGTCTATGAAGCCTTGCTTGATAAAGGTGCGATGCACACCATCGACTTGCGTAAAGAATCCAAACTTGCGAACGCCAAAGATTCAGAATTCAACAAAGCATTGGAGTATTTGCAACGGGATTTCAAGATTTTGCCGGTTGGTGTAGCACAGGCGGGCGCATGGAAGTATTCGCACATTTACGCCATCACGACCAGTCATTTCCCTGAGTTGTCGGAACAGGCGCGCAAGATCACAGAGACTCAGGCACGTGCGAAATTGTTGGAGTTGTACTTCAATATGGTCGGCGCGGCACAAGTCCGCGATGTGCAGAAACTGTTTGGATGGGGAAATGAGGTGGTGAAACGGTCTGTTGGTAAATTGGTGGATGCGGGCAACTTGGTTTTGGCGGAGCATCCAAAAATCAGCGGGGAGTGGGTGGCTGTAGAGGAAGTGACTTAACTGGTGGATGGAATGAGAATTGCTGCTATTTTTACGCGTTTTTCAAGAATACTGTTTGCCTTTGGATTGATCGCTCTTGTAACCGGCATCTTATTTGTATTGCGAGATGTGCTGGACACAACGTTGGTGGCACTTTTGTACCTTGTTCCGCTTGGGGCGATCGCAACTTTGTGGGGAGTGGGTGCGGGTATTGCAAGCGCTTTTGCAGCGTTCCTGATGTTCAATTATTTTTTTATTCAGCCTTACTATACCTTTGCTGTACACCGTCCCACTGATGTGGTGATCTTGATCATGTTTCTGGTGGTTGCAATTGTCATTAGTCAACTGGTCGGGCGCATGCAGGCAAGCCTTGCCGCGGCAACCGCGCGTGAGCGTGAGGCTACTCAACTGTATGCATTAAGTACGGCGTTGGCAGGGTTGCATGATGAAAAGACAATTGCCCAGACATTGGCACAGTATATTCAGGATGTTTTACAAAGCGAAGTAATAGAGTTGCGGGTTGCCAATGAACCCGAACTTGTCGCTCAATTGCCTGATGGCGCAACCCCTGAGCGCGATCCGGAATGGGTGCTGCCCATGGAAGCCGTAAAAGGTGCGGTTGGTGAAATACGGGTTTGGAGACATGCACCTGCCATCACATCACGCGAGAAGCTTTTACTTCAGACCTTTGCCAGCCAGGGGGCATTGGCATTGGGGAGGGCGCGCTTAATCCGATCTGAGTCGCGTGCAAAGGTTTTGGAAGAGAGCGATCGTTTGAAGTCGGTCATTCTTTCCTCGGTCTCGCATGAATTGCGCACGCCTCTTTCCACAATAAAAGCAGCGGCATCCAGCTTGCGAAGCAATGCAATAGGCTGGGACTCGCCTGCACGAACCGATTTGATCGCCGCCATTGATGATGAAGCCGACCATCTAAATATGTTGGTAGGTAACTTGCTTGATATGTCGCGTATCGAATCGGGAGCGCTTAAACCCAGGCGTGAATGGAATATACTGGCAGAGATCGTCGGAAGTGTGGCTGCGCGGATGAAACATCAGGCAAAAAATTATCGTATCGAGATGGATGTTCCCGAAAATCTCCCGCTCATGCCGGTGGACTACGTCCAAATGGAACAGGTTTTTACGAACCTGCTAAGCAATAGCTTGAAGTATGCGCCGGAAGGAACGCTTATCCGTATCCTTGCGTTCGTGGAAGGCAATGATGTCCATGTTGTTGTACAGAATCAAGGTCCTCAAATCCCGAACGAACATTTGGAGCGCATCTTTGATAAGTTCTTTCGACTCACAGCAACAGACCGGGTGACTGGAACCGGGCTGGGGCTTTCGATCTGTAAAGGCATCATCGAAGCCCATCACGGCAGGCTTTGGGCAGAGAACGTCCATGATGGGCTTGCTTTCAACTTCACGTTGCCATTGATCTGGGAAGGCAAAGCCCCGCCGAAATTGCCTATGGAAATGGAGGAAGAATGAACACTGCTCCGCATATTCTTGTGATCGATGATGAATTGCAGATCCAACGCGCCATTCGAACGATTCTGACCGAAAAAGGATTTCGTGTTACGACCGCCAGCAGCGGCAATGAAGGTTTGACGCTTGCCGCCGCCCATGAACCGGAGATTGTTATTCTTGATCTGGGCTTGCCTGATATGGACGGTTCAGAAGTTTGTGAACGTTTGCGAGAATGGACACAATGCCCTATCATTGTGTTATCGGTCAGAGATAGTGAACGTGAAAAAGTTTCGATGCTCGATAAAGGTGCAGATGATTACCTGACCAAGCCGTTCGGCATTGAAGAATTATTGGCGCGTGTGCGTGTGGCACTACGTCATTCTTCCGCAAAGCAGGGTGTCCAGAACAGGGTGATCAAGGCGGGTGATCTGACAATAGACCTGGCGTGGCATGTGGTAAAACGCGGTGAGGAGGAGGTCAAATTGACTGCTACCGAATACAAGTTACTTGCATATCTGGCTGGCAATCATGGGCGGGTGCTCACACATCAAAGCATCCTTTCGCACGTGTGGGATCCGGCTGATGCTGACCATACAGAATATCTTCGCGTTTACATGCGTCAATTGCGAAAGAAGCTCGAGGTGGATCCGGAGAGCCCCCAATACATCATTACAGAGCCTGGAATAGGTTATCGCTTTCTGGCAGATGATTGAGTTGCGGTCCAAAAAGAATCACTTTACAACGCCCTTGCAATGGGCGTTTTTTTATTTTTTCTTTATGAGGTTGACCAAAATTTTTGTCACCGTTTTATTGCTGGCTGCTACGATTAACCTCAAAAGGTGACTATGACACAACTTGAAATCAATTCGCTGGATGTTTCCATTCCTTCCGCTTCAATACCGGATCAGCAAACAGCTCACCGTCTGATCGTTTTGGTGCCAGAGTTTGGGACAAGCCATATTCTTATTGCAAGAAAAGTACAGGAATTGGCGTATCGCTTTGAGAGACGGGTTCAACTGATCGCTCTGAGCCCTGATGTGATGAATGAACCGGGGTTGCACCGGCAATTGATCACCCTATCCGCGCATATCGAAAATGCTCATGTTCTTGTAGAAACAAAGATTGAAGTAGGGCGAAGTTGGTTGAAAGCAATCCAGCCGTATTGGCGCGAAGGGGACATGGTCGTATGTTTTGCCGAGACAGGGCTTGGTCTTAGAGATCAAAAGCTTCGTCAACTTTTGGAATCTGCGTTTGGCGCTTCGGTATATGTTGTTGCAGATCTTTTGCCCCGAAAACCAAATTCATTTTCTTTTCTGAAATCTAATGCCTTTACCTGGATCAGTTCGCTGGCATTGATTGTTGGCTTTTTTGTACTGCAAGTCAAGCTGTTCCCATTAATGTCCGATAGATGGAATAACTTTTTACTTTATTTCTCCATAGTTATAGAAGCCGTCTCAGTTTGGTTGTTGAACGGACTATAGTAATTTCATATTTTCAAAGTTGGAATCCCATGATTAATAATGAATTGAAATCAAACCCCACCATTATCGAGCGAGAGACCGATCACCAACCCGCAATGACCTGGCGCTCTTGGTTTATTGGACGCCCTCTGTCTACACAGGATGCTCCTCACCAAACCATCGGAAAAGTAGTTGGTCTGGCTGTTTTTGCTTCAGATGCACTATCGTCCACTGCTTATGCCACGCAGGAAATTTTGGGCGTCATTGCTGCGGCAGGCTCGATCGCGTATGGTTATTTATTTCCGGTATCACTTGCAATTGTCACCCTGCTGGCGATCGTGACCATTTCTTACGAACAGACCATCCATGCCTATCCGGGTGGGGGTGGTGCTTATATTGTTGCTCGCGATAACCTTGGCGAACTTCCAGCTCAAACGGCGGGGGCTGCGTTGCTGACAGATTACATCCTTACGGTATCCGTTTCAATTTCATCGGGCGTGGCGCAGATCGTTTCGGCGTACCCGGATTTGTTTCCCTATCGTGTGTTGATCGCCGTGGTAGCCGTATTTTTTATCATGCTTATCAATCTTCGCGGAGTTAAAGAGTCCGGCGCGGCATTTGCGATCCCCACTTATTTTTTTGTTGTTGCCATGGTGGGAACAGTGGCGTATGGCTTGTTCCGTTATTTGTCAGGTTCTTTGGGAATGGTGGTTGACCCACCCGTCTTTGAGCCGCACACTATTATTACCACCATCACTCCGT
>JBAIYF010000685.1:0-2346 GCA_037916115.1 Anaerolineales bacterium | reverse complement strand
GACATTTCCTCCACTCAAAATAACCCCAATCTTCAAGCCGGTCAGGTCAATTTTCTGTTCCCACAACACGGCAATGACCGTCGCCGCGGAAGGCTCGATCACGATCTTCGCGCGTTCCCACACGAACTTCATCGCTTCGATAATTCCCGCCTCGCTGACCGTCACGATCTGCTTGACCCGTTCCTTGATGATGGGGAAGGTCAGCTCGCCCAACGAAGTCAGCAAACCATCCGCCACCGTCTTCGGGTTCACCGACGGAATGATTTGCCCAGCCTGCAGCGACCGAAAGGCATCATCTGCCATTTCCGGCTCGGCGGCGATGACCCGAATGCCCCTCTTCGTCTCCGTTGCCGCAATCGACGTGCCGCTCAACAACCCGCCGCCTCCAACCGGTGTGATGATCACATCCAGATCAGGGACATCCTCAAGCAGTTCCAGCGCTGCCGTCCCTTGACCCGCGATCACTTTCTCATTGTCATAGGGATGCACCACGTTCGCACCCGTACTTTGCCTGATACTCTCCATTGTGCTTTCCCTCGCCTCAAGCGTGGGCTCACAAAATGTGATTTGTCCGCCATAACCAGCGACGGCATTCTTCTTCACTTGCGGCGCATTGCTCGGCATGACGATATACGCCGGAATTCCGCGCATCTTCGCCGCCAACGCCAACGCCTGTGCATGATTCCCAGACGAGTGGGTGACCACACCCTTTGACGCTTCTTCATCCGTCAACGACCAGACCGCATTCGACGCCCCACGAAACTTGAACGCACCCACTTTTTGCAGGTTCTCGCATTTCATGAAAACCTGCACTCCGACCTTTTGATTCAAGCTTTCATTTGTCATCACCGGCGTGCGGTGGACATACGGCTTGATCCGCTGCGCAGCTTGTTGAATATCGCGTATTGTGACACTCATTTCAAATCCTATTCTGACGATGGACGATAGACGATTGACCACGGAAAACCATCGTCCATCGTCTACGGTCTATCGTCTAATATCCCTTCTCAAAATCCACTACATACTTTAGCGGCTTTCCTTCAATATAAAGCCTGTAATTCTCAATAAATACCCTCGCAATATCCTCAGGCAAACTCGGCGCGGACGTGTGGAAGGTCATGGTCAAATTTGGCGCCTCCCAAAATGGGTGTTCCTTCGGCAAAGGCTCTTGTTCAAAAACATCCAGAACTGCGCCTGCAATTTTGTTTTCTCGCAGTGCCTTCAACAACGCAGACTCATCCACCGCAGAACCACGCCCAACGTTCACGAACATGGCATGTGCAGGCAAAGCATTCAGAACTTTTTCGCCCACGATACGGCGCGTCTCTTTTGTATTTGGCAAAATGCTGACGAGATAATCCAATCCGTTGGAGAAATCAACAAGTTGGTCGCCGTGAAAATATTGATCCACAAATTCGCTGCTCTTGCTGGCTCTTGTATATCCGCGCACGGTCATGCCGAAAAATTTTGCCGTCCTTGCCACTTCCGAACCGATGGAGCCCACACCGAGCAAGCCGATGGTTTTTCCTTTTAGAGTTCCTGTAAGGGTATGGTCCCAGACCTTTTTGTTTTGCGCCTCTGCCCGTTGAAATATTTTTCTCTCATGGGCAAGCAAGTATCCAAAAACGAACTCCGACATCAACCCGCCGAAAACGCCGCGGGCATTGGTCAAAATATAGTCCCTTCGCAACGACGGGTCCAGCAGCGGCTCCACGCCTGCCCACATTGACTGCACCCAGCGCAGCCTGGGAAAGTTTTCCAACGTATCTCGTATGGCAGATGGCGCGCCGAAGATGATCTCACAGTCTTCGGAGGGTTCGTTTTCAATGATCAGCCCGGGCAGGTTCGCAGCGCCCAAGATGGATTGATAGTCATTTGTATCTCGACTGAGAATGGCGATTCGCGGCATAGTATGCTCAATTTTACACGCAGTGCCTGATGGGTAATATATAATTAGGATATGGATTCACATAAAACGGCATTTCAGGCATTTATGTCCGGCATCATTGACTACGCTGGTCTGTATCCCCCTGCCAATTTGTCATTGAATGAAGCATTTGGGAATTTTCGCCGGTATCAGTCCCAGCCCGAAGCGTGGATGCTTTCACGCTTTGTCATCCCTGCAAAACGCTTGAGTGAACTGCCAGCATTTAACGAGGCGCTCTCTTTTACAACTCTTGGGCGCGGTGGTGGACATGTGGATGCATTCTTTGAGAACTTGAAACAGGACATTGCCGATGTCGACTCATTTCAAAGCCTTCATCCAAACTCCCAGGTGGATATGTTCGAAGTGGCTCTGCCCGCTTCTTCTTTGACCGATAAATTTACCGCCAACGATATTGTCAC
>JBAIYF010000684.1:0-9080 GCA_037916115.1 Anaerolineales bacterium | reverse complement strand
TATTACCTGTCAGGGCTTCAACCCCCTAAACGAAAGTTATCTATTCAGAAGGGTGGTGCGCGCAGTGCTCATCAGCGTGGAGAGTGATTAGTCTCGCCTTGTGCTCGAAACAGCAAAGCACCACTTAAAACAAGAACGCGGCGCATGTGCGCCGCGTTCTTGTTTTAAGCAATTACTACAGTTGCTACCACACCCATTTGGGGTTGAACCCATCCACACCCAGGTCGTTCACCTCGCCCTGTTCCACATCCAAAACATGCAGGCGCGAAGCGAACGGGAATTGGTCCAGCGCATAGACTTCATACAGCAGATACCTGCCATCCGGCGACCAGTTCAAACTCCCGTGCAGAGCATCAGGATCATCCGTC
Source organism: Anaerolineales bacterium (assembly GCA_037916115.1). Lineage (GTDB taxonomy): Bacteria > Chloroflexota > Anaerolineae > Anaerolineales > Villigracilaceae > Villigracilis. Next base: position 8,712 of record JBAIYF010000684.1, on the reverse strand, counting down.
ACCACGCGCGCGTCACCGCTGGAAACATCCATCAACCAGATCTGGTCGCCGCGAGCCAACGTAAGGTCACGGCGCACAATGGCGATCTGCATCCCATCTGGCGACCATGCCGCCAGCAAATTCTCAAACCCTTCGCCCGGGCTGACGTTCACCGTCGTTTCGGTTTCCATGTTGTATAAAAACAACTGCGTGACGAACTGATTGTGCTTGATAACCACATCCCGCAGCAAAATGGATTTCCCATCCGGCGACCACATCGCCGCCGCGCCGAGAATGTTTTCGATCACGCGCGTCTCGCCATTCTCAAGGTTATACAAGCGAATGCCCTCCGGCGTGGCATAGCTCAGCCACTCCCCGTTCGGCGACCAGCGCGGGTTACCGCCCGGCAGGTTCGGGTCTTGAAATACAGGTTGTGTTTCAGCAGTCTTCACATCCACCCACCACAATGCAGGGAGACCATTGCCAACCATACTCATATTCTCATACATAATGCGCCTGCCATCCGGTGACCACACCAAGCCGGAACAGATCGCCTCCACACAGTCCGATACTTTTGTGCGTTTCAAAGTTTCCAGATCCACAAGCCAGATCTCATTCGACGTGCTTTCATTGCGGGTCACATACGCCGCCTGGGTCGTATCCGGCGAGACGATGTAATCATCCACACTTTGAAATTCTTCTGAAACAAGCCGGGATGTATCCCTTGAATAGTCTGTGATGAACAACTGCTTGACGCTATTCTCATCCTCGCGCAGATAAAGGATCCGCGCCTCATTAATGGACCGTTGAACAGGTACGACAAAACTGACATTATCCTGCGCCCGAACCGCTGCGCCCCACGTCAGCCCTGCGCCGAGCAAAACAACCACCACCGCCGAAACCAGCGGCAGGACGGGGGCAAAACGATCCAGAAAACCCATACGATCAAAAAGACGACGGCTGTTCACCATCAGTAGTCCGATGACGATCAAGACCACAGCCAAACCGAGGCTAAAGGACAGGATCAATGCCAAACCAAGCATGAGGCGGTTGATGGCAATTGCCACCAATAGAATCGCAATCGCATCCGGGCAAGGGACGAGTCCACCGCTGATGCCGAGGGCAATGAGCGAACGCCAGGTGATAGTCTCCGGTACATCGTGCGAGTGTAGTTTGCCATCGCCGTGGTGGTGCATACCGGGCTTCATGGTCTGCACTTTCACCGCGCCCACGGGCTTTTTCAGGTTGGCGGCAGGTGTGAACGCGATGCGCTTTGCCTGCGGCTCTTTGGGCTTTTTAGCATCACGCCAGAAAAGGAAGCGCTGCCACAACAAATAAACGCCCAGTCCAAGGATCAATACACCCGAAAGGATTTCAAGAAACGGAATGACCGTGGTGGGCAAAAAATACTGCGATGCCGCCAATGTAAGAATACCGAGCAAAAAGACCGAGCCAGTGTGAGTAAGCGTAACCACCGTGCCCAGCACAATGGCATGCCACGATGTTCCCCGTGACCCGACGAGGTACGCCGCCACCACCGTCTTGCCATGACCGGGTGTCAGCGCATGCAAAGCGCCCAATGCAAGCGCGATCACCAAAGCAAAGGCATAGAAGGTAACTGAAAGCTCCTTGCTGCGAACAAGGTCGAGCAGGATTTCCTGCGGTGACTGTTGTTGAAGCTCCGGCACCACTTGTTCGGCGGTTTCGGTAACGACATCCTTCTCCTGTCCGAAAGGCAGGGCGGGTGCGCCGCTATCCCATGTGGTGAGCAGGCTGCTTTGGTCTTCAATGCCTGCCGGATTGCGGATATGGTCAATGGTGAGGATGTGACTCTTTTGAGTTGGGAACAGAAACGCTGTGCCGTCTACGGCGGTAAGGTAGAACCAGTTAATGGATTTCGCCGGTTCGATCTCATTTTCGATGATGATACGCTGGGTGTTGTTCGTGCTGCTGCTTAAATCTGCAGAGAGGGTGTAGGTGATGAATTCTTCGCCCGCTTGAAAAGCCTGCAGTGTGGACGGGACTTGGATCGAATCAACCGTCAGCGGCAAGGACTTGCCATCGAGGCTGACCCGTAACAGTTCGAGGCGTGAGGCGCTCCAGGCTTGGGCTTCGTCATCGCTGACCGAGCCATTTTGATCCGCATCCATCTCATTCCAAATAAAGTTGACAAGCAGCAGCCCCGGCTTGATCTGCCAATCCACTTTCAGTTTCGTTTGTGAAAGTGTGATGGTGATGGTATGAGTGTAAATATCCGCCGGGTGGGCTTTGACACGACCGACCGGCATCAGAGTTGTAACAAGGACAAGCAGCAGAAAAAGTTTTTTTGACTTCACAAAAGCGATTATACATGTCCAAATTGCATGTTTGGATGAGGCAATTTATGACTTATTTTTTAATTTTGGATAAAATGGAGAAATGTCCCGTGCCTGGAATTATTTGGAAAATTTTCTGCCTAGCCTGGGGAATAAGGAGGAGGAGTTTCGCGACTTCTATTTGGGCAGCACCCTGTCGATGAATTTGATCATCAGTGTATTTATCATTCTGGCAAACATGGCTATGATCTATACAGATATTTTTTTTGCAAAGGGGAATCTGGAGCTGTTCAGGAATTCCGTAGCCGTTCGAATTCTGTTCGCGATGTTCACGATAGTCGCCGCCATCTATGTGCTGCGAAACAAGAAGTATAACCATGTTGAAAATACGGCTGTTCTCTGGGTGATATGTGCGTCCCTTTGTTTTTTGTATTTTAACTATACGCGTCCTGCCAACCATCTGACCACCAGCGTCGATATGCTTTTTATTTTCGGCGTTTATGTATTCTTCGGATATAGGCTCAGGTATTTGTTCCCGATCATGATCGTGTTCTCGTCTGCGTCAGTTTGGATCACGTTTTCTCAAAAGTCAGATATCCCAAACATTACCCATAATTTAACCCTGGCAGTACATATTCTTGCCCAGACTATTGGGTTGCTGGCTGCGTTGCAGATCCGCTCATTTCGGCGCAAGGCGTTCCTTGCCTACATAAAAGAGAGGGAAACCAGTGAATTGGCGATTCGTCTTTCACAGATCGACGCATTGACAGATTGTTTCACCCGCCGTCATTTTCTGCATCTGGCAGAGCAGGAATTATTGCGTGCCAAACGGTACAGGCATCCTCTCTGTGTGATCATGATGGATCTCGACCGCTTCAAGAGCATTAACGACCGGTATGGGCACCTGGCGGGAGACCAGGTATTGAAAGCCTTTGCAAAAATGCTTATGAATCAAAAACGTCAGTCGGATGTTTTAGGTAGGTTGGGCGGAGAGGAGTTTGCGCTTCTTCTTCCGGAGACAAATATTGAAAATGCCGAAATTGTGGCGGAACGTATTCGTGAGATATGGGAAAACCTGGACATCCCCATTTCCGGATTGATCATAAATTCAACGGTCAGCGTTGGGGTGACAGAATTGGGAGACCCCGGACAGGACTTTGAGGAACTGCTCCACAATGCCGACTTGTTAATGTATAAAGCAAAGACCAACCATCACGAACGGTCAGGCAGAGAGCCTAAGGCAGCCACTGCGGCATGATGCCTTCAGCAATGACCGCGGAAAGATTCGTGCCGTCGTGCCAGATACTGATCTCAGGGGTGTATTGTCCCCGTAACTTGAATTGCTGAAAAAGCAGAGCACTGCCCCATGGGTCCCACTGCGGGGAGTTGTAGGTGTATTCCGGGTCTCCAGCAATGACCACGCCATCGAGCAGGGATGGGTCGAAGACCCACAACACTTGCGTAGGTTCATCTTCAGAGGCGCGCAGACTTAGCACGGCGCGATCCTCGCGCGGCGACCATGCCACAGAATAGTAGGCATAATCATACGCATCCTTTTCGCCAATAAAAGTCAGCGTTTCACTGGTTGACAGGTCGGCAAGTTTGACCAGCGTACGTCCGCCCTGTTCGGTCTGTTCGAAGGTCGTGTACATGAAACGGGTCGAGTCGGGCGCCCAGGTGATGGGCCCGCCGGTGCTGGAGGGAAAAAGAAGATGCTCACCCGTTTGAAAGTCGATCAGGTTGATGAAATCCGAAAGCCCATCAAATGAAGCGAGGCGGTTCGCATCCGGCGACCACACAGGGCTGTATCCCAAAATGCTTTGGTCTTCGTACACAGCCTGGTTCGCACCGCTGACAAGGTCCACCACCCAGATGCGCGGCGAGCCAAAGGGCAGGTCGGGGGTGGGTCCTGCCGCCTCGCGCGAGTAGGCAATGCGCGTATCTCCCGGCGCGATGACGGGCGTGGTACAGCGATCAAAGCCGCAATCCAGCAAAAGAGATGCGTCACCGCCATCACGACTGACCCGCCACAGGTCAATGCCGCCGCTTTGAGCGACATCGAATGAAAGGACTTTGACCGTCTCATCGGTCAGGCGCTTCACATCGCCCCCGGAACTGTCCATTGACCAGATGCCGCTCTGCCCTTCAGCCGAAATGACGAACGCCACCCGGGGATCGCGCACATGCACTTCCCATCGATGCACTTCCTTCACCTCGCGTGTGGTGGAGTTGATCTCACCGGGAATCACTTTGAAGGTGTACGTAATATCTCTTTCGTATGGCTTGATCGGCACAAAACGGATGTTGTAATCATCCACCGATTGGAGATACCCCTCATGGATGGGATCAAGCGTGATCAAGTCTGAAGCGATCTCTGCAGATATCTTATCGGAGAAGGTGAATGTGACCGTCTGGAACGGTCCAACGATCCCATCCTCCGGCAGGTCAGTACGAACTCGCACCCCCGCGCCTTCACCAAGCAGAATCACCAAGCCGACGATCAGGGCAAGCAACGCCATTACACCGATGGCGACAGAATCAATAGAAATGCGTGGCTTCATGGGAAGAGATAAGGCTGGTCGGGCACATCCACCGGCTGGACGGATTCAACAACGATCATCGGCACACGCTGATCGTTAAGGGTGATCGCTTCGATGCTGCCTTTGACCAACACCCAAGAATCCTGTTCAAGTGTGGAGGCTTCGCTCCATTGTGCGGGCATGGCAATGGCGAACCCATCCGCGGCGCAGCATGAAACGACAAAGCGGCTAATGTAGAACTGATCCGGTTCCAGTTGGTCATCGAAGTAGACGAAGCCCACAACAGATGCCTTCTCGCCGATGAACTGGGTCACGTCATCTTGAAAGCCGAAGAGTTTCAGCCAGTCCAAAATATTGCGCTCCTCCGATTCAGTCTCGAAAATGCTGGCAGACGAATCGGAACTGACAAGCGGAGCGCTGGTATTGAAGCCCTTGGTGGAAAAGGCGGATGAATCCAACGGGCGGGCGGGAATGAGCACCCCGATCAACAACGGAATGAGCATGAACCACAAATTTATGGAAGATGGCGCATGGTCGTGTTCGTGATGGTGGTCGGGATGTTCCTCTTCATGCTGGCGTGAACGGCGGTTCTCAGAAAATATCGTCTGCGCCAGAATGCCGAGAAAGATCGTCCCAATGATCGTTAACGGCACAAAACGGGCATTGATGTACCAAGTCAGTTGCCCATTGATCGCCTTAAATACAAAGAAAATAAACAACCCGAAAAGCAGCAATCCCTGATAAGAACGGAACATTCGTTGAGGCATGGGAACTCCTACTGTCATGCTGAACGGAGCGAAGCATCTCTACGATTATTTTAGAGACCCTTCGCTGTCGCTCAGGGTGACATTAATTAACGAAATAATTGAACACCAACCCGGCAACCAAACTCATCAAGAATGGAATACCAACGATATAGAATACAGCGCGACGTTTGAAGACCTGCAAGTACATCATCACGCTTTTGATATCCACCATTGGACCAAAAACAAGGAACGAGAGGATCGAACCAAAGCTGAATGCGCCGGTAAAACCGAGCGCCACGAACGAATCCACCGTCGAACAAATGGAAAGTATGACGGCAAGCAAAAGCATGATCAAGACCGAAAGAACCGGTCCACTTCCGATGGCTAAAAGCGACGACTGCGCAATGAACGTCTGCAAGCCCGCAGCGAGGATCGTTCCAATGATGAGATAACGCCCCATATCGAAGAACTCATCGACCGTGATGAGTAACGCCTTGCGGAACTTCTCGCGGACGGAATCCCCCGCCTCGGCATGGATGTGGTCGTGGTCTTCACCAGCCAACACCGGGCGCAGCACTTCACTGGCTTCACCCTGCACCGAAAAGACCAACCCCACCGTAACGGCAATGATGAGGCTGAGTGTGAAACGCCAGAAAAGCATCTCCCCCCAGCCAAACGCGGATGCCGTGCTGATGATGACGATGGGATTCAAGACCGGCGCCGCCAGCAGGAACGAAATGCCCGCGGAAAGTGGAAGTCCCTTTTTGAAGAGACGGCGTGTGAGCGGCACCACACCGCACTCACAGACCGGGAAGATCATACCCATGAACGCACCGCTGATCGCCGCGGCTGCGGGTCGTTTTGAGATAAAGCGGCTCATCCCGTCGCGGTCTACAAAAACTTCCACAAGACCAGAAGCGAACGTACCCAGCAAAAGATACGGCACGGCTTCAACAAAGATGCCAAGAAAGACCGTGGCAAAAACGTTGAGCCGTTCCCACAACCAGGTGAAAAATCCGCCGGGCAGCAGGCTGGCGCTCACCGCCGCAAGCACAGTGAGCAAAATAAAGAGTACTGTATTACGGGGAATTCGATTTACAGTTGTTGTTTCCACGCCTGAAATTATAACCAGTTGAAATGAGCGGAAAATAAAACGGAACGGCTGACTGCTGACGATGGACGACAGACCATCGACCATCGTCTGTCGTCCGCCGTCCATCGTCTAAATTAAAACCACTTGAGCGCCGCAACTCCAGCAAACCAAACCGATTACAATAGCGCCCATGACCTATCGCCATTTCAAACACGAAGGCTGGTTGTACGCGCTGGCATTTGCCATTGCCCTCGGCGTACGTCTCATCGGTCTCGGCAGCATGCCGCTCACCGACGCCGAAGCCGCGCCCGCCATGCAAGCCCTGCGCCTCTCGCAAAGCACCAACCCTGCCATCGACCCGCACCCGCTTTACATCCTACCCACATCCCTACTCTTCTTTATGTACGGCGGCGGGACAAATTTCCTCGCCAGACTCATTCCCGCCCTTATTGGCAGTCTGCTCGTTTTAGCGCCCCTCCTCTTTGACAACCGCCTCAAACCCCGCCCAAGCCTGATCCTCGCCTTCTTCCTTGCACTCGACCCAGGCTTGGTTGCCATCTCCCGTCAAGCCGCGAGCCCCATCCTTGCCATTGCGTTCCTCGTCTTTGCTGTCGGCTTCTTCAATAAAGAGAAGCGCAACTTCGCTGCCATCTGCGCCGCCCTTGCCCTCCTCAGCGGACCGTCTGTATGGTTTGGCTTGCTTGGCATTGGCATCACCTTCGCCATTGCGCAACTCTTCAAACAGAAAAAGAAAACGAGTGATGAGGGGCAAGGGGTGAGTGACAAGGAACAAGGGACAAGGGATGAGGGGCAAGAAACAAACAACCTTCAACCTTCAACCTTCAACCTGCAACTGCTAACTCCCTTCATCGCTACCTTCCTGCTTGCGGGCACACTCTTCTTCACCGTCCCCGGCGGCATCGGCGCGGCGTTCTCGTCCATCCCTGCCTTCTTCAGCAAATGGGTCAATGCCTCGAATACCACCCAGGGCATGACGCTTATCTCCCTGTTGGTGTATCAACCCTTTGCCTTGCTTCTCACCATCATCGCCCTCATCCGCGGATGGGTGTACGGGTATCGGCGCGTCATCCTGCTCAGCATCTGGCTCTTCATTTCAATCCTGCTCGTCATCTTCCTGCCCGCCCGCCAAATGTCAGACCTGGCATGGATGCTCCTTCCACTCAATGCCATTGCCGCGCTCGAACTTGCCCGTCATTTCACCGTTTACCCAGATGAACGCCGCGAAGTCATTGGCGTGATCGCGCTCGTCACCTTCATCTGGACCTTTGCCTGGCTCGGCTTTGCAGGCATCAATTGGCTGCCCATCAACACATCAGATTACACCCTGCGCGCCGGGATGTTGATCGGTTCGCTGTTGCTGCTTCTCGTCAGTCTGGTCCTCATCGCGGCGGGATGGTCGATCCGCATTGCGAGTCTTGGAGGGGTTTGGGGCATGGCGATCGGTTTGGGTGTGCTGACCATTAGCGGCTTGTTTGGAGCCGCCGGTCTGCGTGGAGCAGCTGCGCCTGAACTTTGGTGGCTGCCCGGAGTCCCTGCACAGGCGCAGCTTTTGCGAGAGACGGTCAGCCAGGTCTCTGAGACAGGTACTGGAAATGATTACGTTGCAACGGTTGCTGTCATAGGAGTCGACTCGCCCGCCCTTGAATGGGCATTACGCGAGAACCCCGTACAAATAGTCAGTTCGCTCGACGTGACCAGCACACCCGATTTCGTGATCACATCCTATGAACTAAATCCCGAACTGGTCTCCGCTTACCGCGGACAGGATTTCAACTGGCGGCAAACTCCCTCATGGATATTAGCCACCCCCAATGACTGGTTCCGCTGGGTTACCCTGCGCCAAATGCCCCAAACCCAGGAAGTCATCATCCTCTGGGCACGCAGTGATATGTTCTTGGGGGAGTGATCGGGAATCGGGACCGCAGACAAAGTTCTGCGGTCTTTTATTACCCCTTCATCAGCCACTGGTTACTGGTCCCCTGTCCCTTATCCCCCCTCCCCCCTCTGATGTAAAATGG
>JBAIYF010000683.1:0-15935 GCA_037916115.1 Anaerolineales bacterium | reverse complement strand
TTCTGGTGATTCTTTTTTTCGTCACAGCATTTATTGCGGCAGCCACGCTCACTATGACAACGACCAAGTATCGTGGACTTGCGCAAAAAATACAGCTCATCCCATGGCTTGGAGCCGGAATATTTTTCGCCGTTACAAGGATCGATAACCTGATCATTCCCACTGCGGTAATAACCATGCTGCTGGTAGAACGGCATATCCCGTGGAAGCAACTCACCATGTCGCGGGAGGATATTCTCAGCAGGCGGGTGGTTATGATCGCCGCATTTAACGAGCTGGCGCACATTATCTTTTTGGGCGCGCTTCTCTACATTGTGGAAAGTAAGGAATCATTTATCTCATTTCCATTTCTTACCCCGCGGTATGCCTCCTTCTTGTTCTTTATCCTGTTCTCGGCGGTAACCTATTACGCCTCCATCACAGTCGTAATGACAACCAGCGGACTCATCCATGAATTGAATAAGACCGCAGACCCAAACTGGGATGAAGGAGATAAATCTGCCATTGAAGAGGCAAACCATTGGGGCAGGCGGTTGGAACGGTACATACGTCCATTTATTATGAGCGCGGAGGGCATCCGCAGGCGGGTGCAAACCGACCAGATCAACACACTCTCTCGTCAGATTCGGCTGGAAAAGAACCGCAATGCACAGCTGATCCTTTTGCTGGAACTTGGACAGCAGCTTGAAAACCAACTGGACCAGCCTGTTTCAGCACAGATTGCAGCAAATATGCTGGAGCGCGCCATTGGCTGTGAAGTGGTTTCCATATTCCTTAATAATCCGGAAGAAAAGACATTTACCCTGCTCGCCTCGGCAGGAAAACATTCAAACATTATTCCCGCCATCTATCAACAAGATACATCAAAAGGGGTGATGGGACGCGCACTGCGGCAGCGCAAGACCCAGATCGTGGGTGACACCCGCATAGACCCAGACTTTGTCCCCGTTAGCAGCAAAGAGAACAATCTGTCCATTGTGGTTGTTCCGCTTAACTATAACGGGCACATTCACGGAATGATCGCGCTTGGCAGTGAAAATACCAATGCATTCGGCAGTCTGGAAGTGGGTTTGGCAGAAAGCGTCGCCGCTGAATTAATTCGCGCTTGGGAACGCTCCGGATATCACTTGAGACTCAAGAGCCTCATTCAAACCGGCAGCCAACTTTCCTCAGCACCAGACCCTGAAAGCACCGCCCGTGATGTTGCCGCCATTTCCCGAAACATCATGCGGGCAAAATTCACCTTCATCTATATTAAATTAGGGCAGGATCAAAGTTACATTCTGCATGCCTCCTCTGGAAAAGCACCCTTATTGAAAAAGTCTCTTACAAACGAAAACAACTCGTCAGACCTTTTCAACCTTGCGTTACATGCTTCTCAGCCTTTTCGTGTCCGCGACATCCGCAAATACGAGTGGACGGCACACCTGACACTCGACAACCCCGGCTTGCGGAGTATGCTTGTCATTCCGATCCGCTGGCATAAGGTCAGCATTGGCGCAATCTTTGCCTTTGGAAAACAAAACGAGGTTTTTTTCACAGAGAACGATGAATCACTGGCAGAGTTGATCGCTATTCAGGCAGGCGGTGCGTTCGAAAGCACCTGGCTGCAACAGGAACTCCGCACGTCACTCCGCATCACATCCCTGCTTTACAGGTTAAGCAACCAGATCATCCAATCCGAAAATATTGAAGATGCCGCCTTCGACATTGTACAAACCGCGCACAAACTCGGCAAGAACATCAAAACCGGCATTGTGTTATTCGATCAAAACGATACGGTCATAGCAGAGGTTCAGGTGGAAGATTCAGGTCGAAGCGTTGAGCCAAACCACCCCTTGGAATTGATCCACGACACAATAAAAGCTGGGCAAATGTTCCAATTCTCGCAAGACCAAAACATCCTGCGCACATGCATGCCCATCCAAACCCCCATCCGTTCCTATGGTGCCATCTGGATGGACGCGCTTGATGACCCGTCCAAACCAGCAACCAACCCCAACGACCTTCAAGCCTTGGTCACACAGTCAGCCATCGCACTCGAACGCTCACTGCTTCTGGTCGAGTCACGCAGACAGGCAAAGGAAATTCAAGAGGCATACCACACGCTCGAAAAGACTTACGACCAAACCCTCGCCTCCCTCACATCCGCCCTCGACGCGCGCGACCGCGAAACCGAAGGTCACTCAATGCGCGTCACCAAACTCGCGGTCAAACTTGGCGAAGCGCTGAGATATTCGCAGGAACAATTAAAGATCCTTGAACGCGGCGCCATCCTTCACGATATTGGCAAGATCGGCATCAGCGACAACATCCTGCACAAACCCGGTCCATTGAACGAAGATGAATGGAGAATAATGCGCCTGCACCCCGGCATTGGCGCGCGCATCGTCAGCGGCATTCCCTTTCTGGAAGATACCATCCAATTGATCGAATGTCATCAAGAGCGCTGGGATGGCTCCGGTTACCCGCTTGGGTTGCAAGGCAAAGAGATACCAGAACTTGCACGCCTGTTCTCCATCATAGACGCCTTCGACGCCCTCACCAGCAACCGTCCCTACCGCCAGAAAATATCCCACGAAGAAGCGCTCGAATACTTAAAAGAAATGTCCGGGATCCATTTTGACCCGGACATGGTGATCGCCTTTGAAACCTTGCTCCGTACAGAGCCGCAACTGCTTGATATGCTCGATTAATTCCTCTATTTCAATACTTCGGCAAACGCCTTCGCTGTCTTCTCCACCCCGGCATCATCCACCCAATAATGCGTCACCAAACGAAACTGACGCGGACCCGACCAATCCACCAAAACGCCATACTTCTTCATTTCAGCGCAGATCTGATTCTCTGTCAACTTGATATGATCTGCCAATGTAAAGTAAACCATATTGGATGAAGGCTCCGCTTCGAGTCTTAATCCCTGAGCCTGCTTAAGCGCTTCATATAGATTCTTCGCCCGGGCATGATCCTGCTTAAGCCTCCCTGTCATCGTCTCCAGTGAAACAATCCCCGCCGCAGCCAGCACACCAACCTGGCGCATTCCCCCACCCAACATCTTACGCAAGCGGTGCGCCCGCGCAATGAACTCCTTCGAGCCGACCAGCATCGACCCCACCGGCGCAACCAAACCCTTGCTCAAACAGAACATCACCGAATCCGCTGGAGCGACTAGCTCCTTAATATCCACATTCAAAGCCGCCGCCGCATTGAAAATACGTGCCCCATCGATATGGAACTTCAAACCGTGTTCCTTCGCCAACTGCCCCACCTGCCGGGTATATTCCACACCCAATACCAGCCCGCCGCAAACATTCTGCGTGTTCTCAATACAGACCAGCCTGGTAATCGTACGGTGCGAATCATCCGGCTGAATCGCCGCACGGATGTCTTCAAGCCGCAGGGTGCCATCTGCCTGATTCGGAATAGGATGTGGATACACCCCGCCCAATGCCGCCATTCCGCCCGCTTCATTAACATAAACATGCGATTTATCCCCGCAGATGACTTCCTCGCCGCGCGCACAATGCACCAGAATTGCCAGCAGATTTCCCATCGTACCAGAAGGAACAAAAAGCGCAGCCTCCTTGCCGAGCATCTCTGCGGCTTTCACCTGCAGTTTATTTACAGTCGGGTCGTCGCCGTACACATCATCCCCCACCTCCGCCTCCGCCATTGCTTCACGCATCTCCGGCGTGGGCTTGGTAACTGTGTCTGAACGTAAGTCTATGAATTCCATGTGACGTCTCCTTTTGATAGTAACGAATTGCTCGTCACTCATATCTCTTCACTTCACCCAACACCGCTTTCAACTCATCCGGCAATTCTGCCTCAAATAACCTGGGCTGCTTCTCTCCCGGCAGAACGATCTTCAACCGAAAGGCATGCAGAAAATGGCGGTCGATCGTCACCGTCGGATGCCTCTTGCCATAGACCAAGTCACCTACGATCGGGCAACCCAAAAACTGACAATGCAAACGGATCTGGTGCGTGCGCCCGGTGTGCGGATGGAACTCCAACAGGGTGTGATTCCTAAACGTCTCAAGCGTCTTATATTCGCTAACCGCATCACGTCCCTTGCCCGGCGAGACGATCGCCATTTTTTTACGATGGCTCGGGTCACGTCCGATCGGCGCCTCCACCCTTCCGGCAGGTGTGGGCGGCTTGCCATCCACCAAAGCCAGATAGGTCTTCTCGACCTGCCTTAAGCGAAACTGGTCTTGCAGCCAATTATGAGCCCGCTCGTTCTTGGCAAGAATGATCAAACCCGAAGTTTCTTTATCCAAACGATGGACAAGTCCGGGGCGTTCCTCTCCGCCAATGCCTTCCATATCCGGGTCGTACCCCAAAACCGCATTGACCAACGTCCCCGAATAATGCCCCGCAGAAGGGTGAACCACCATTCCCGCCGGTTTATTGACCACGATCAAATCGTCATTCTCGAAGACAATATCAAGGGGAATATCCTCTGCCGTCAACCCGCTTGGCACAGGCGGCGGCACCCGTACTTCAACATCAAAACCATCTTCAATTAACTGTCCGGCTTTTTTGGCGGTCACCCCATTAACCTTCACAAAGCCATCCAGAATTAAACCCTGGATACGGGCACGCGAAAACTCCGGCAGGCAGGATACAAGATACTTATCCAACCGATCCGGGTTCAATTCATCGTAATGAAAAATTTCAATTCGGTCTGTCATGAGGTCTCGGCGGGAGTCTGCGCCTCTACGGCGGGCGGTTGTTTGCGATCATGCAGCCATGAAAGAATTAACAACATCACCACACTGATGTTAATGCTCGCATCTGCCACATTGAAAATATAGAACGTGCCAATGGACACAAAATCCGTCACGGCGCCAATGGTCAAGCGGTCGATCAGGTTGCCGATCGCGCCGCCCAAATACATTCCTGCTGCCACCCACATCCAGCGGCTGGGATGATCCATGTGTGAAACATAATACACAATGGCGATCACGATCACAGTTGTAAGAACAATGAAAAACGTATTTCCATTCTGAAACATCCCAAACGACGCGCCCCGGTTTTGAATATGGAACAGCCGTGCATACGGCGCAAGCCAGTCCATTGAGGCGGGCAGCCACGATGTATTTAGCGGAATGGAACGGATCACCAGCCACTTAGTCCACTGGTCAAATGCAATGATTCCCGCCGCTGTCAAAAAAAAGATAAAAAAACGCTTCCGGTCTGGCTGCGTCTTTTCCTGCAAAACCACTTCCTCGCTCATCAACTATTGCCTTCCTTTATTGTATCTGCAGCCGGAGTTTCCCCCGCCTGAGCTGCGCGCAATTTCTCTTCACGTTCCTTCAACCAGACGCCCAACAATAACACAGCCACACCTATGGAAATAGACGCATCCGCGATATTAAAAACCGGGAATACACTGATCGAAATAAAATCGGTGACCTTGCCCATCATCAGACGGTCGATCAGGTTGCCAACCGCGCCGCCCAACTGGAGCCCCATAGCCAGCTTCAGGGTCCAGTCATCTTCCACCTGGGGGTAATAATACAGAATGGCGCCGATCACAATAAATGCCAGAACAGTGAAAACCATATTCCCGTTCTGAAACATGCCGAACGCAGCGCCGCTGTTATACCAATGCACAAGCCGAGCATATGGGCTTAGCCAAAGCAACCCCTCTGGCAGCCATTGCCCGCCAAAAGGAATCGATTCGCGCACCCACCACTTCGTCCACTGATCGAGTGCGACAGAGACACCCGCCACACCGAACAACATAAAATAATCCTTCACCCTGAAATTCAATCTCTCACCTCAATCCAAAAAGTGCGCCTATTTTACCGTGTAAACACCCTCGGCACGCGCGCACTAATATTCGTCATAACTTCATATTCATTCGTGCCCGCCCAGTCTGCCAGTTCCTCCGGCGTAATACCACCGCCCAACAGAATCACCTCGTCCCCCACTGTCGCCTCATCTTCCCCTACATTCACCATGAACTGATCCATGCACACGCGCCCCACCTGCGGATACGATCTTCCATTGACAAGAACCCTGCCGTGATTGGTATTGCGGCGGAAGTAGCCATCGGCATAGCCGCATGGAATGGTGACGATCCGCTTCGGACTCCCTTCGACCTGCCACAACGACCCATAACTGACAGCCGCTCCGGGCTGCGTCACTTTGCTATATGCCACGCGCGATCTCCACGTCATGGCAGGTTTCACATCCAGCAATTTGGGAATATCACGCCCAGGATACACACCATAAAATAAAACGCCGGGGCGCACCATGTCCAAGTGACCTTCGGGCAGGGTCAAAATTCCACCCGAGTTGCACACATGCCGAATGGACGGAATTGGCAAGTTGTGCTTCTCATAGATGTGCAACACCTCTTGAAAACGTGCCAACTGTTCTTGAGCCGTGACCACATGGCCTGGCAAACCGGCAACATCAACCAACTCGGAGTTCGCCAAGTGAGTGTAAATCCCCTCCACTCTCAAATGTCTACACGCAGCTGATTGCAGAATGAAATCTTCCGCCTCATAGTAATGGACGCCGACACGCTCCATGCCAGTATCGACTTTGAGATGTACAGTGAGCGGCTTCCCCGTAGTTTCAGCCAAATGGTCAGCAGCCCGCAACAGGTCCACAGATGAAGCGGTGATGGTCAGTCCATGTTCGAGGAACAATGGCAACTGCTCCGGCAAAATCCCACCAGCAACCAGAATCGGTTTTTTGATTCCCAATTGACGAAGGGTAATGCCCTCCTCCACCAAAGCAACGCCGAGCATATCCACATACGGTTCGATGAACGGAGCAACACCTTCAATGCCGTGCCCATACGCATTGGCTTTGACCATCGGCATGACCTTTGCGCCGCCAACATGAGCACGAATGGCTTCAATATTTTTTTTGAGCTGCGTGAGGTTGACTTCGAGATAGGTAGGGCGCATATTATTTTTTATACCAGTGATATTCCACATCAGGCTCAGAAGCAGGCGGCGGGCTGACGCCGAATTTTTCGGCAATAAAACCATTTTTTTCATAGAACGGGCGGGACATATTATTTGACTGGTCGGTGTGCAGCCAAAGATGATTCGGCGAGAGGGCGCGGGCATGGTCGAGCAAGGCCTGCCCGATGCCGCGCCGATGATACGCCGGGTTAACGTACAAGCGGTCGATGTAGTCATCTTTGATGCCGAGAAAACCAACAGGGATGCCATCCAGTTCATAGACCCACATTTGATTCTCTGAAACTATCGATTTGAAGTATTCTCTTGCGCCATTAAATTCATATTTCATGCGTGCAACAAGTTCGGGTACAGCAACACAAACAGCATCAAACCAAAAACGGACTACGATCTCAAAATCTTCTTCCTGATAGGGACGTATCATTTTCTCTCCAAAAAAAATACAGCGGATGGTGTAAAACCGTCCGCTGTATTTTACTTGTTCTATGTCTATTTCCAAACCGCAAGTAATGCGCCGAAAATCAAGAAGTTTACGAGGTGATTTCCGATCTCGATCAGCCAGATTTTCAAGCCATGCCCTGCAAATAGTTTATTCACCAAATATGTTGGTGCGATAAAGCCCAGCCAGAGCATGAATCCCAGCCCGGCGCCAGCACCAGCACTGGTAATGCCAAGTGCATTGACCATAAATGCCATCGCAACAGCCTGAACAGCAGACGAAACGATGGTCAGCGCCCAGGTCATGCCCATATTTTCCATGCCGGGTTGTTCGCGACCCGCCCCTACCACCTTCCACCACATGGGGAAAAACGTTTTGGGGTTGTACCAGATCGAACCGCTTATCATACTGATAAGCACACACACCACAATAGCAAGCCAGTTGATTGTTGAAAAGTCCATGTCATTCTCCTTTACAAATTTATAATTCTCAACTTATTATAATAGAAAATTTGTTCTATAAAAATTAAGGAATTTTTTCACAGGTTGAGATTCCACGTGATGATAGTGCCTCTCATATAAAAAACGGGAGAAACATCAGAGTGCTTCTCCCGTTCCAAAACTTGTTATTGCTACTTCCCTGCCTAGATCTTGCCTGCCACGTAATCCAGCACGTCGATCTTTGTCAGAATGCCGATGGGCTTGCTGTTCTCTACGACGATCAGCGCGTACCCGGCGGTCAGCGATGGCATGGCATCTTCCAGCGGCGTTTCCGGCGGGAAGACTGCGCCTGCATTTTGCACCAGCGAGTCGATCTTCTCGTCGTTGGTGTGCTCATGCTTTTCAAGCATATGGTTAAGCAGATCAACTTCTTCGATCAACCCCACAAGGGAGCCATCTGCCCCAACGACTGGCATTTGGGAGACGGCATTTTGGTGCATGTTCGACACCACATTTCGAACAGTGTCACCCAACGCTGCAGTGATCAATTTCTTGTTGGGCTTCGCCATCAGCAGGTCGCCCAGAGCCGTCTCTCCGAATTCCATCGAAAGGAAGCCAAACTCGCGCATCCATTTATCATCATAGAACTTGGATAGATAGCGTGAACCGGAATCTGGCAGGATGACAACCGGTAGACGCCCCGGTTTTAGCTTTCGGCAATACTTGATCGCCCCTGCAATCGCCGAACCAGACGATCCGCCTGCAAAGATGCCTTCCTGCCGCACGAGTTGACGCGCCCAAAGGAAAGATTCGCGGTCGCCTGCGCGTTCAATGGCGTCCACTACGCTGATATCCATGGTAGACGGCAAAAAGTCTTCGCCGATACCCTCCACTTTGTAGGTCTTGGGATATGCGCCGGGAGGGATAATCCCTTTGTTCTGCCATATCTCAGTAAGGATCGACCCTTCAATATCCACACCGACAATGGTGATATTGGGATTCTTGGATTTGAGATAACGCCCCACGCCGGTGATTGTACCGCCAGTGCCGATACCAATGATGACGTCGGTCACTTTGCCATCGGTCTGCTCCCAAATTTCTGGCCCAGTGCTGATGACGTGTGTTTGTGGATTATCTGGATTGTGATATTGATTTGCCAGGATCGCATTAGGAGTTTCGCGCGCGAACTTCTTTGCCACCTCGTAATAGGAACGCGGGTCATCGGGTCCGACCGCGGTGGGAGTGATGACCACCTTGGCGCCATAGGCTCTCAATAACAGGATCTTTTCATTGCTCATCTTATCCGGCATGACAAAGATGGTCTTGTAGCCCTTCAATGCCGCCGCAATGGCGAGACCCACCCCCGTATTGCCGGAGGTCGCTTCGACGATGGTACCGCCGGGTTTGATCTCTCCTCGCTTCTCAGCCTGTTCGATAATGTTCGCCCCCACTCGATCTTTGACCGAGCCCCCGGGGTTCATAAATTCCAATTTGGCGTAAAGCGGCACGGGCAAGTCCTTGCCAATGCGCTCCAGTTTTACAAGCGGCGTATTCCCCATCGCGCCGAGGACGCTATTAAATACCCGTTTTTCCTTTGATTCAGGCAGTATGGTCATTCTCTCTCCTTATTAAGAATTTGCTGATATTTTACCCAATACGTATCAATCTGATGAATTCCAGTCCGTCATCTTATTCAGAGTATCCCTTTCTTCCGCCGTCAAATGGACCTCGACCGCGCCCAAGTTTTCGTCCAATTGCGCAAGGGATGTCGCCCCAATAATGGGACTGGTAATGACCGGGTCAGACAGCACCCACGCCAGCGCCACCTGTGAAATGGTGGCTTTATGCAATTGAGCAATGCGTTCCATTTCGTGAATGAGGTTGAGATTCTTTTCGGTCATCACTTTTTTGCGTCCCTCAGCACGTTTGCTTTCTGGCAAAGGGGCGCCAGGGCGGTACTTACCAGTCAGGAACCCACCTGCCAGTGGACTATAAGGAATCACGCCGATGTTATACGTCTGGCAGACAGCGCGTAATTCGCGCTCGAACTCATCGCGATGGATCAGGTTGTAATGTGGTTGGAGCGTGTCATAGCGGGCGAGGTTGAATTTATCCGAAACCCACAGAGATTGCATCAATTCCCACGCAGCATAATTTGAGGCGCCAATGTAACGCACCTTGCCTTGCTTAATCAGGTCATCAAAAGCACGTAGAGTTTCTTCGATGGGCGTATCATCATCCGTCCAGTGAGCTTGATACAGGTCAATATGATCGGTTTGTAAACGCCGCAGCGACGCTTCGACCGCATGCATGATGTGATAACGGGTCAGCCCCTCATCATTGGGACCCTTACCCATCTGTCCACGCACTTTGGTGGCAAGCACGATCTGGTCACGTGGAATTTTGTTCTGCTTCATCCAATTGCCGATATAAGTCTCTGAAACGCCGCCGGGGTTGCCCTCCACCCATTTGGAGTAGACATCAGCCGTATCAAAGAAGTTAATACCCGCTTCAAAAGACGCAGACATGATGGTGCGCGAATCCTCCTCCCCTACCGACCAACCAAATTGCATGGTTCCCATGCAAAGCACAGATACACTTAAGCCCGTATTTCCAAGTCGTTTATATTTCATTTCAACCTCCACACTCTCATTATAAACCGCCCGACTGGGAAACAAAAAAGGCGGCTGCTCAAGAGCAGCCGCCTTTTTTACCAAGCGATTACTGAACCGTAAAGTTGACGGTATCGATCAACGTGCCGTTGAAGAACATTTCCACCTTATAGGTTCCAACAGGGAAACCATCCACAGGGGCGGGGTAGAAGAAATAGATCAGGTTGATGCCGGTCTCGTTCACATCAATGGTGGATTCTTCAATGAAGAAGTTGGGTTCAAAACCTTCAGCACTTTCAATATACCAGCGAGAAGTGACCTGGTTGCCCACCTGTGCATTCGAAAGATCAGCAACAACATAGATCGTATCGGTGGTGGCAAAAGTGCTGGTCGGTTGTGTGCCATCCTGGTCTTTCGCAGTACGGACATTGGAAAGGGTGGGCTCACCCACGGCACAGGCAAGTTGAGCTGCAATGAGCACAACAACTGCCAAAAAGACGGATAACTTTTTCGTATTCATTTCTACATTCTCCTTTTCAATATTTTTTGAATTATACGATACACAGAAAAACCCACATCACCAAAATGGGCTATTGCACTTCAATGTAAATCCGCTTGTTAATGGCGCCCTTGCTTTTATATTCCACGACCTTGATCGAGCCCACATCAGACGTATTCGCCACATGTGTACCGCCATCTGCCTGCAGGTCAAGCCCCACAATTTCCACAGTTCGCACCTGCATAATACCCTCCGGCAGGAGATTGATCTTGGTGCGGATCAGATCGGGGATCTGGAACGCCTCTTCCCTCGGGAGGATTCTGACTCTGATCTCATGGTTTTTCCTCACCTCGGCATTGACTGCCGCCTCGATCTCACGGACGAGTTCTGCGCGCATGGTTTCAAACTCGAAGTCCATGCGCCCTTTGAGCGGTTCCATGTCGCCGCCGGTGACCTTGGCGCCGTAATCGCGAAAGACGGTTCCACATAGGATGTGTAAAGCCGTGTGCGTACGCATCAGCTTGAAGCGCCGATCCCAGTCCAAGGTCCCGTGCGAGGCACTGCCGGGCACAGGCAAAGAATCGGTACCGCCAAGAAAGTGCAGGACGTCATCGCCCTGCTTTTTTACCTTTTCCACTGGGTATTTCACGCCGTTCACTTCCAGCGTGCCAAAATCACAGGGTTGCCCGCCGCCACCCGGGTAAAAAGCGGAACGGTCGAGAACCACACTGCGAGAGGCTTCGTCCACAACGGTGATGGTAGCATTGAATTCTTTGAGATACGAGTCGGTTTGATAGAGGAGTTCGGTCATGGTTGAATTATAGTTGAAACGCCATGAAAATTAGGATTGGATTAGAAGTTATATGACTGCTTGACTTTGGTCTTTCATATATTGTATAGTAGTCTACGGTAATCAAAAAGGCACCGCCACTATTGGCTGTGTCTTTTCTTTGCGAATACCCCCTTTTTTACAAAACTTCTAATGAGGAGTAGCAATGATCAAGGTTAGTGGTCTAACGAAAGACTATGGAGCCCGCCGAGCCATCAATAACCTCAGTTTCGACGCGCAACAAGGCGAAATTGTGGGCTTTTTGGGTCCGAACGGCGCAGGCAAAACCACCACAATGCGCATCCTGACCGGTTACATGCCCCCCACCGATGGTGAGGCGATCGTGGCTGGTTACGATGTAGTGGAAGAATCACTGGAAGTGCGCAAGCGCGTCGGCTATCTGCCGGAGTCGGTGCCGCTTTATTACGATATGGTGGTTTTTGATTATTTGAAATATATGGGCGAATTGCGCCGCATTCCCAATGTGGATGACCGTGTGGGTGAAGTGCTGGAAATGGTCGGTTTGAGCAGCCGCGCAAATGGCTATGTTGGCAATCTGTCGAAGGGTATGAAGCAGCGGGTGGGTCTGGCGCAGGCGCTTCTACACCGCCCCGAGGTGTTGATCCTTGATGAGCCAACCATTGGTCTCGACCCGGGACAGGTGGTGGAAGTGCGCGAACTGATCCGCGAGATCGGCAAGGAACGCACGGTGCTCCTTTCCACCCACCTTTTGAACGAAGCTCAAAACCTGTGTGACCGTGTGCTTATCATCAACAAGGGCAAGATCGTTGCCGAAGACACTACCGAGAACCTGCAAGCCCGCCTGCTGGGTGCGGAACGTGTGGTTGTGCGCGTACGCGGCGAAGCCGATGAACTCGCTGCAACCATCAAGAGCGTGAAGGGTGTGCGCAAAGTGGAAACCCTCGAAGACGGTGGCGTGGAGTTCGAATTCGCCTCTGGGAAGGACCTGCGCCCCGAAGTCGCCAAGCAGGTCATCAAGGACGGTTATGACCTGCTCGAACTGCGTCCGCTCGGCATGAGCCTGGAAGAGATCTTCCTCGAACTTACTGGCAATGAAGGGAAGAAATAACCCATGAAAAACATTTGGACTATCGCAAAACGCGAATATGACAACTACTTCAATGGACCACTGGCATATGTGGTCATGCTGGCAGTCCTTTTGCCGCTTGGAATTTACTTCAGCCTGATCCTGTACTTTAACAGCCAGCAGGCATATCTCGGCGGCGCTCCCGCCCCCGACCTTTCACCCATTAATGGCTTGTTTGCCTTCCTGATGATCTTCCTCAGCCCTGCGATAACCATGCGCCTGCTTTCCGATGAAGCCCGTATGGGAACGCTTGAGCTTTTACTCACCGCCCCCGTGCGTGACTCGGAACTGGTCATTGGCAAATGGCTGGGCGCCATGCTTTTTGTGCTGACTCTGCTGCTGATCACACTTGTCTACCCGCTCGTGCTGAACAACTTTGTAGACCCCGGTATTGACTGGCTTGTGGTGACCGCCTCTTACATTGGGTTGATCCTGCTTTGCGCCACCATGCTTGCTTTGGGCGTCGGCATCTCTGCCATTTTCTCGAACCAGTTTGCCGCGTTCTTTGTCACACTTGGCATCTTATTCTTCCTGTATTTCATGATCGGGCTTCCCGCCCAGCTGCTCCCGCAAAGCGGAGAAGTCATGAACTATCTCAGCATTCAAAATCACTTCGACCAGATGAATATCGGGACGGTCACGCTTGGCGGCGTAGTGTACTACCTGAGCCTGATCACCTTCGGTCTGTTCCTCGGTACCACTGCAATCGAAATTCGGAGATGGCGCTAACATGGCTCGCAAAAAGAAAAATCCAAACGCACAGTATGCAATAATCGGGCTGATCGTTGCCCTCATTGCCTGTATTTCCACAGGGCTGCTTGCCTCCGCCAACCTCTTCGGCGTGATCGGCATGTTCACCCTCCCGGATGATGCCCAAAATGTGGTGGATATTGCCCTGCAGGTCAGCATTGGTCTGCTTATCATAGGATTGGCTTCCGCCGCGATCTTGAATCCCGATGGCGCGCGTCGCTTAATTACCGGACGCCAGGCTCGTTACGGCTCGAATTCATTGATCCTCACCATTGCCTTCGTCGGCATTCTGATTGCCGCCAATTACATCGTCTTCAACAACAGCGACCTGCTCAACTCACCCTGGGATTTCACCGCAGACAAGACCAACACCCTCGCACCTGAAACCCTCGACATCCTCGCAAAGTTGGACGAACCTGTCACCGCGGTGGCGTTCTACTCAACCAACTCGAACACGCAAGGCGCCGAAGAACTCTTGAACAAGTTCAAGAACAACAGCGAAGGTCAATTTACCTACCGCTTCGTCAACCCAGATGTTGACCCGGTTGCTGCCCGCCAGGCTGGTGTCACTGGTGATGGCAAGATTCTGCTAACCATGGGCGAAAATAGCGAGATCGCCGGTTTTGCCACCGAAACAGAGCTTGCCCGCACCCTGCTGCGCCTCATCAGCCCGGGGTCGCGCGCGGTGTACTTCCTGCAGGGACACGGCGAAATCAGCCTTGAAGCCGGCGGCGAACTGGCATACAGCATCGCCAAAAGCACGCTCGAAGCCAAGAACTATACTGTTGGCACCCTCAACCTGCTGACCGGAGACCAGATCCCTGAAGATGCACTCGCCCTCATTATTGCTGGTCCGCAACAGCCGATCACCGAAGAAGAAGCAAAATTGATCGGTGATTATTTGAACAACGGCGGCGCATTGATGGTGATGCAAGACCCTGAATTCTTCACCGAATTTGCCAACAAACCCGACCCACTCTTGTATTATCTTCGAACTGAATGGGGCATTGCGTACGATAATGATGTCATTATCGACGGCGCAAATCCCGACAACCCAATTGTGGCGAAGTCTTCGCGCGCCAGTGCCGACCACCCCATCACCCAACAGTTGAACGAGAACCTGATCATCTATATGCCGCAGGCGCGCAGCCTGAGCATTGTGGGCGAAAAGCAAAACATCACCCAGACCTGGTTGATCAGCACGGCTGAAAACTCCTGGGGCGAGACCGCCGACCTGAGCACCGGCGAAACCCCTTCA
This sequence comes from Anaerolineales bacterium, assembly GCA_037916115.1. Lineage (GTDB taxonomy): Bacteria > Chloroflexota > Anaerolineae > Anaerolineales > Villigracilaceae > Villigracilis. The sequence continues at coordinate 1,050 of JBAIYF010000683.1, read as the reverse complement.
TTCGATGAGAATACCGATGTGCCGGGTCCGCTTTACCTTGCCATTGCGGCAGAAAATTCCGCAACTGGCGGGCGTGTGGTGCTTTTCGGTAACTCACTCTTCGCCATTGACGCCAACTTCGACGTATTCGGCAACGGCAATATCTTCATTAACTCCGTGGACTGGGCAGCCGAACAGGAAGACCTGCTAAACCTGACCACCCGCCCCCGCACAGAACGCATCTTTACCCCGCCCGCCGAGATCTGGCGCTTCCTGCTGTTGGTTCTGGTGATGGTCATCGTGGTGCCGGGTATGGTCGTCTTCTTCGGCATTTCCACATGGATCTCACGCCGTAATCGAGGCTAACTCATGGCAACAAAGACCAAGAAACCTGCGCGGGCGGGTAAACCCGTCCGCGCCAAACGAACTGTCTCACAGCCAGTCGTCGAACCCCGGCAGGAAAAGTCGGCTTTTCGGCTGAGTACGCTGATCACTGTGCTTATTTTTGCCGGTGTGGTGGCGGCTGCCATCTACATGAACCGCCAGTCAGAAGCTGAAGCGGATGCGGGAGCCACCTCCGAAGCGGAATCCTCCTTTTTGATCACAAGCGAGGCGCTTGTATCCAGCATTGAGGTAGCGCCGCTTGAAGGGGCGACTGCCAAATTGGAACGAAACGAGGAAAAAGCCTGGGTGTTGACTAAACCTGAAAAAGGTGAAGCAGACCAGGGTTTGGCTGAGGCGGCGGCGTCCCAGATCGTTGCTTTGCGAGTGATCACCCCGCTCGAAGATGTCAGTGATCCCTCCATCTATGGGCTGGATAAGCCGGATTATGTTATCACCATCGGTTTTGATGACGGTGTGACCAGTGTCATTGAGGTGGGTGATCTCACCCCCAGCGAAACCGGGTACTATGTCCGAATGGGTGATAAATATTATGTGGCGGCAGTGAGTGGAATCAGCGCACTGACAAATCTGGCTGTGACTCCGCCCTATCTCGCGGTCGAATCCACGCCCGCGCCTTGATTTTCCCCCTTTTTGCCAACCTGTCCGGCATGGACAGGTTGGCAATAC
>JBAIYF010000682.1:0-2982 GCA_037916115.1 Anaerolineales bacterium | reverse complement strand
TATTCGCTTTTGCTTATAAAGAAGGATCTATGTAGAAAAAAGGTTATTTTGTGAGTAGATCCTGGATTTGTTGTGTCAGGACGCGGGGGAGGATGGGTTTTGAAACAAATTGGTCTGCGCCAGCGTTCGCACAGTCTCGTTTTGTGCCATCGTCGTTCAAGGCGGAGACGATCATGACTTTGATACCGCGGGTGCCGGGGTTGGATTTGATCATTTTGCAGATTGCGATGCCGTTGATTTCCGGCATCATGATATCGAGCAGGACCAGGTCGGGCATTGTTTTTTCTATGACGTGAATTGCATTTTTGCTTTCATTGATGCTTTGAGTGGTGTGCCCATCGCTGTTTGTAATGGTTTCCAACAGAGCCGCTGTTTCGACATCATCATCTACGATCAATATCTTTGCCATATTAGCCTCTTGTATAAATTTCCTTTACGGATCACCGATCATTTCAGCGATCTTTGCACTTAATTCGTCCAGATTAAATGGTTTTGCGAGGTAGCCGTTGGCGCCAAGAGTGGTTGCGCGGCTGTTGCTGTTTTCCAAAGCGGTGATGATTAGAATTGGCGTCCTTGCAAATTTTACATCATCCCGAAGTATACTGGTTAGTGTGAATCCGTCGGGGTATGGCATCATGATGTCGAGAATAAATAGATCAGGGCGGAGAATTTCTGCAGTGGATAAGGCTTTGGAACTCTGGTTGAGAGGTGTGATCTGATATCCCAACGATGACAAATAACGCCCAAGCAGGGTGGTGACTTTTACATCATCATCTACGATAAGAATCTTTTTCATCTTTATTCCAATATATCCATATCAGTTTTATTTCAGGATTATACCTGCCGTATTTGGCGGTTCTAGGAACGTAAGGAAATTTCAATAATTCGAAATGGTCAATTTCCCGCTCGCTGGTTTACCCACCGGTATAATATCTATTCTCCATTTTGAAAAAAATACAAGGAAACCAACAATGATGAAATTAAGGAATTTACTGCTGATTGCCGCTTTATTTGTTGTGATGGCGTGTGGTATGTTGGAAGTTGATCGAGATGGGGGGGAAGATGCCCCGGCTGAGGAGCAGCCTGAAGGGGCGGATGCTGGTTCAGGTTCGGAGGGAGGCGAAGCGGCCGCTGGGATCGATTCCCTGATGGCGAATTATACAGACGGTCCAGGCGGTGCGGTCATGGTGATCCAGGATGGGGTGATCGTGTTTCAGAATGCATATGGCTTTGCCAGCCTGGAAGCGGAAACGCCAATTACTACAGATACTATTTTTCATTTGGGTTCGGTTGGCAAGCAGTTTACAGCGATGGGTATCATGATCCTTTCTGAGCGTGGTTTGGTAGACTATGATGCGCCAATCGGCTCGTATATTCCCGAACTGGCTTGGATGGACGACGAAGTGACGGTGCGCCGTTTGCTTTATCACACATCAGGCATTATGGGGTACGACGACAGTGACGAGATCTACAATACTCTTGTTTCCGCTTCGAGCGCGCCAGGCAATGAAGATTTGTTGGCTGTTCTTGCTGAACAGGGCGGTATGCTCTCAAACCCCGGTGAAGAATACTACTATAACAATACAGGCTACGATATTCTGGGAGCGCTAATCGAGCGGATTTCTGGTCAGTCGTATGCTGTTTTTATGGATGAAAATATTTTTTTACCCTTGGGTATGGTCAATACTTTTGCCCTGCCAAATTCGGAACGTTTGAATGGCGGGCTGGTTGCAGAGAGTTATTATTTTGAAGGCGAGCCTTTGGCATATGAGCCCGATGTGTTGGATAACATTAATGGTTCAGGCAGCATTTATTCGAATTTGGGTGACTTGTTCCTGTACGATCAGGCACTGCGTACAAATGAATTAGTGTCCGCTGAAACGCTGACCGAGGCGTTCACCTCCGGTACGCTCAATAACGGTGAATCGATCAATTATGGTTTTGGTTGGGATGTGAGCGAGTATAACGGCGAGCCGTATGTTGGACATTCCGGTGCGTGGCTGGGGTTTGAGTCGTATTTCCTGCGCTTCACTGACCGGGATTTGTCTGTAGTGGTGCTTTTGAATTTGGATTACTCTGATGGTGATGGCGCGGAAGGCATTGCCTTTTCTGCCGCAGATCTGTATTTGAAATAGAATTTCATGGAAGATTTGTTGCATTTGTCATCTTATTTTGATGAGATACATTGCCTTCATTTTGGAATAGAATGAAATTGCAGGTGGTTTCGCATCTCGTACTAAAAGGAAAAAAACAATGCCAAAATCTCACTTTGAAATTCATTATGCTGATCGTATCGGTTGGCTGCGCGCTGGGGTGCTGGGCGCCAATGACGGGATCGTTTCAACGGCAAGTCTGGTCGTAGGGGTGGCGGCAGCGAGCGTGGTGCGCGGAGACGTGTTGCTGGCTGGCATCGCCGGGTTGGTGGCGGGAGCCATGTCTATGGCGGCGGGCGAGTATGTTTCGGTCAGTTCGCAGGCAGATACCGAAAAAGCCGACCTGGCACGTGAAAAGAAGGAATTGGAAACCTCCCCGGAGAGTGAACGTCGCGAACTCACCAATATTTACATCGAGCGTGGGTTGGAACCTGCACTGGCAAAGAAGGTTGCTGAGCAGTTAATGGCAAAGGATGCGCTTGCCGCTCACGCCCGCGACGAACTCGGTCTGACGGAAACCCATGCAGCAAATCCAATTCAGGCGGCACTGGCTTCGGCGTTGTCTTTTGCCGTTGGAGCTGTCCTGCCGCTGTTGGCTGTATGGCTTGCTCCCGTTGACCTTATTATTCCGCTAGTAGTGGGTGGTTCGCTTTTGTTTCTTGCATTGATGGGTGTCTTGGCTGCCAAATTGGGCGGCGCAAACATGTGGGTGGGAGCCTTACGCGTTACCTTTTGGGGTTTGCTTGCCATGCTGGCAACCTTCCTGGTTGGAAAGTTGTTCGGAACCACAGTGGCTTAAGTCTTGTCTGTAAAAAAAGAGGCGGCAGTT
>JBAIYF010000681.1:0-3856 GCA_037916115.1 Anaerolineales bacterium | reverse complement strand
AGATGGACTTTTCACGGAGCGCGTCCATGCCTGCTTGGAGGAGCGGTTCGAGGGCGGCTTCCATGGTGAGCAAAGAGATCATGGGTTGGGTGCCAACGAGAAAGCGCTGCGCGCCGGGAGCGGGAGTGTAATCGAGGTCGAAGTCGAAGGGATTTTTTTGCCCCCACCAGCCCCAGATGGGCGAGGAAAGTTTTTCTTGAATGTTTTTGTTTACGTATAAAAAGCCGGGCGCACCGGGACCACCGTTGAGATATTTATAAGTGCAGCCGATGGCGAAGTCTGCATTGCAGTCGTCGAGGTGGACGGGGACAGAGCCGACGGAGTGGCTGAGATCCCAAAGGACGAGCGCGCCCTTTTTGTGGGCAAGGTCGGTGATGCGCTGCATGTCATACATGTAGCCGCTTTTGAAAACGACATGCGAGAGAGTGACTAGTGCTGTGTTTTCGTTGATGGCGGATTCAAGCGCAGCGAGGTCGGGCGTGATGTCGTTGTCGCTGGCGCCGATGCGGATGATCTCGTGACGATTGCCGAGCGTTTGATTGATGCCCTGCAAAATGTAAAGGTCGGAGGGAAAGTTGAAGGTGTCGGTGATGATACGGGTTTTATTGGGTTGCAGTGTAAGCGCGGAGGTAGCAAGTTTGAAGAGGTTGACCGAGACTGTATCACCGACGAGAGTTTGCCCTGCCGCCGCGCCGATGAGTTGACCGATCTTATCGCCCACACGTAAGGGAGCATCCCACCAGCCTTTGTTCCAGCCGCGGATCAAATCCTTGCCCCACTGCTCGTCGACAATTTGGCGCGATTTTTCCTGTGCGGCTTTGGGCATCATGCCGAGAGAGTTACCGTCGAAGTAGACCAGGCTTGGGTCTGGAATGACAAACGCCTCTTTGAAAGAGGCGAGTTTATCTTGCGAGTCAAGTTGAAGGGCGAAATCGCGTGAGGTGGAAAAAGGGGTCATGCCCCTATTTTACCTGCTCAGCGGATAAAAACTTGAAGGGATGATTGGTGTAGTAAAAAATCCACTCCTCACCCTGATTGATGACATTTGGTAATTCTTGCTGGACGTTGAATGTCTCGCCGCCGATACGCATCTCCAGCACACGGACAGTCCTGTAGCGGGGACCCGTATTTCGGGGATTGCGTTCCTGTTTCTCCACCCACACAAAGTTGACCTTGCCCTCCACACGGCGTACGGTCGTATCCACTTTTTTGTTGGCGCGTTCAAAGACGACCCGCAATATCACGATCAAAAGACCACCAAAAATAACGAGGAAGAAAAGCACCATACAAATAATGGGAATCAAGGTGATCAACGCCTCTGTGGTGATCTCGCCGCTTTCAAGTAAACTCCCGCCCAATGTAGCAAAGATGGGCACGATGAGACCGGTCAATAACGCGCCACCGAACATGACAGCAATAATGACTCCAATGGTGGTATTGAAACTTTTGTGACTCTTTGCCTTTTCCGCCAGCAGGTTTTTTTGCTTTTCCGTCAATGTACCAAGGCGGTTGGCGGCAAGGTCAGCATCGTCAAAGCCCAAAACATCCATTATTTTTTCCATGATCACTTTTTCCTCACAAAAATACAGATGACAAACACAAGGTGACTGTCATCTGTTTCAGATAAACCCATTTTATACAAAAGTGTTTTATCTGTGTCTCCCCCTAAGGTCATAAAATTCGAATCCCACTTTCGGGTGATAGAAAAGAGGCGGATGCAATAATCCGCCTCCAAATCCTATTCTTCTTTTCGTAATGCCGGGAACAGGAGCACCTCACGAATGGAGTGCTTGTTCGTCAGTAGCATGGTGAGTCTGTCGACACCCATACCAAAGCCACCATTGGGCGGCATGCCGTAGCGCATGGCACGCAGATAATCTTCATCAAGCGGCTGCTTCTCTTCGTCACCGTCGGCATAATCGCGCCCCATCTCAAGGAAGCGCTGTTCCTGGTCGAGCGGATCGTTCAATTCGGTAAAGGCATTACACAACTCAAAGCCTGCCACATACCCTTCAAAGCGTTCCACTGTGAGCGGGTCACCGGGCATGGACTTCGCCAATGGCGAAATATCGCGCGGATAGTTATAGAGGAAAGTCGGCTGGATGAGCGTCGGCTCAAGATATTCGCTGACGAGGAAATCGATCAACTTGCCACGCGTCGCTTTCGGGTCAGGCGTAGCCTTGGGCAGTTTCTCATGAATGGCTTTGAGCAACGCCTCAGCCGTTTTGTGCTCGGCGATGTCGATGCCGCTGGTTTCGAGGATGCCCTGACGCATTTCCACACGCTTCCAAGGCGGCTTGAATTCCAACTCATGCTCGCCAAATGTGACCTTGGTAGAGCCGGTCACCTGTTCGGCTGTGTAAGCCACCATCTGCTCGGTCAGTTCCATCACCTGCAAATAGTCCGCATATGCCCAATAGAATTCCAACTGGGTGAATTCGGGGTTGTGCTTGAACGACACGCCTTCATTACGGAAGTCGCGCCCGATCTCATAGACGCGTTCAATGTTGCCGACCAGCAAACGCTTGAGATACAACTCGAACGAAATGCGCAGGTACATATCCTGGTCAAGTTCGTTGTGATGCGTGGTAAATGGACGTGCCGCCGCGCCGCCATACAACGGCTGAAGGATGGGCGTTTCCACTTCGAGAAAGCCGTGGTCATCGAGGAAGGTGCGCAGAGCTTTGACTAGTTTTGCACGCTTACGGAAGGTATCGCGAACTTCGGGATTCACCGCCAGATCCGCATAGCGTTGTCGAGCGCGGAGTTCAGGGTCATCCAATGAGGCATAGCGCACGACCGTGCCATCTTCCTGAGTCACATCCTTGTCAGCGGGGAGAGGGGATATGGATTTGGCAAGCAGCTTGAAGTCCAGAACCTGAAGCGAAGGCTCGCCGGCTTTGGTGCGCATCATCACGCCAGTCGCTTCGACAAAGTCGCCGAGATCGAACATTTTGTTGAAGAAGGCGAGGCGGTCCTCCCCCACTTCGTTCACGCGCAGGAACAACTGGATCTTGCCGTCACCGTCTTCGATGTGGGCAAAGCACAACTTTCCCTTTGGGCGCATGGAACGGATGCGACCGGCAAGAGTCACTTTCACTTCAGCGGTTTCATCTTTTTCAAACTCGGCGATCGCCTGTGCGCTGGTATGGGTCCGTTTGGCGCGTGTGGGGTACGGTTCCACACCTTCAGCGCGAAGTTCTTCCACTTTTTGCAAACGGATTTTTTCAAGGGAGTTGTATTCTGCCATTACGAATTTCTTCTTTCATCTTTCTTCGCTCACCATAAAGATGAAAGAAGAAAGAAAGGGTGAGATTGATATAAAAAAAGCCCCGCATCCAAAATATGGACGCAGGGCAACGAGGCGCGTCCTATAGTTAGGCGACCTTGAGGATCTTCACGTTGTACGTACCGCCGGGGGTTTCCACTTTGACCGTATCACCCGCTTTACGTCCGAGAATGGCTTTGCCAATAGGTGATTCGTTCGAGATTTTGCCTTCACGCGGGTTGGCTTCTGCCGCACCGACGATGGTGAAGGTCTCAGCTTCAAAGTTACCTTCTTTAATGGTCACTTTGGCGCCCACCGAGATCACATCGTGCTTTTTACTCTTTCCATTGTCTTCGATGATCTGGGCAGTGGCGAGCAGATGGTCCAACTCCTGAATGCGCCCCTCCACAAAAGCCTGTTCATTCTTGGCAGCCTCGTACTCGGCATTCTCGATCAGTTCGCCGCCTTCCATGGCTTCATGCAGACGTTCAGCAACTTCCTGGCGCTTGGCAGTACGCAGGTGATCGAGTTCTTCCTGTAATTTCTGGAAGCCCTCTTTGGTCAGGAATGTAGTGGGCATATTCGTTC
>JBAIYF010000680.1:0-10976 GCA_037916115.1 Anaerolineales bacterium | reverse complement strand
CCGCCCACAGGCTACACAATTCTTTTCGGCGGCAAAGCCCCGCAGCCTCAGGTCATTTTGGTTGCCCAGCCTAAAAAGAATAACGGTGGCGGTAATTCAGGCGGCGGTGGCGGCGGCAATGGCTCTTCCGCCAGCCAGCCCGCAACCTCAACCGGTTCATCCTAATGTTTCACTCGATCTCATTCCGTGCCATGGGCAGCGACATGCTTGCCATCCTCGAATCGGATTCGGATTTCGCATCCGCCATACTAAAAGATGTGCCGAACTGGTTCGAGGACTGGGAACAATCTCTCTCCCGCTTCCGGCTGGACAGTGAACTGACCCTGCTTAACCGGACCTTTGACCAGCCGGTAGCGGTCAGTGAGACATTATGGGATGTATACCAAATTGCCCTGTGGGCGAACAACTTTAGCGGCGGTCTCGTTACCCCCACCGTGTTGGATGCCTTGCTCACTTCAGGATATGACCGTCCATTCGACGATCTATCACACAACCAATTCAGCGGATTGTTGTCCAGTGTTACCGAAGTCCAGCCGCTTTCGCTGGTGGTCGCAGATCCGGAGACACGTACCATCGCCCTTCCCAAAGGCGTGCAGCTTGATTTTGGCGGCATTGCAAAGGGCTGGTCTGCACATCAAACCGTGGATCGTTTGCGAAAATACGGTCCGTGTTTGGTAAACGCGGGCGGGGATATTGCTGTGAGCGGTCCGCGCAGGGACGGAAGCGCGTGGGAGGTTGGAATTTCAGACCCGTTCCACAAAGGGACCGACTTTGACACATTGCACATCACAGAAGGCGGCGTGGCAACATCTGGCAAAGACCGCCGCAATTGGAGGCGCAACGGCGTACTTCAACATCACATCATCAACCCCAACACGGGTCAGCCGGTGGAAACGGACGCCCTGCGAGTGACCGTTGTTGCACCAACGGTGATGGAAGCTGAAGCCGCCGCAAAGACCGTCTTTATCCTGGGCAGGGAAAAAGGATTGGAATGGCTCAAAGCAAATCCAACCTATGCAGGGATGATGATCCTCGAAACGGGCGAAGTCTTTATCAATCGATCCATGCCCGAATTTTTGCAAGGAGTTATGCATGCAACCTCAAAATGAATTCAATGAATCATCGGTAAATATTCAATCTTTTCTGCTGTTCCTCTTCGCGTCCATGCTTGGGCTGTTGGTGGCGGCGCTGGTGCTGCCGTTCATCCTGCCGAATATTGCATTCTCTCTGAATGGTGAGGCTCCCAAGGCATATTGGTATCTCTCACGCGGCACGGCCTTTGTATCGCTTTCCCTTTTATGGCTTTCCATGGCGCTGGGGTTAGGCATTACCAACAAAATGGCGCGGCTGTGGCCCGGCATGCCGGCTACCTTTGCCATTCACGAGTATGTGAGTTTGTTAGGGCTTGCCTTTGCCGCCTTCCATGCCTTCATTTTGCTTGGAGATCACTACATCAATTTCACCTTGCTGCAATTGTTCATCCCGTTCAGCACAACGGAGTACAAACCATTTTGGGTGGGATTCGGGCAGATTGGCTTTTACATCTGGTTGATCGTGGCGTTGAGTTTTTACATCCGCCCGGTGATCGGGCAAAAATTTTGGCGCTTGCTTCACTACTTGAGTTTTGCCATGTATTTTATGGGCATCTTTCACGCCATTTTCAGCGGAACCGACACCGGTATGGCTTGGGCGCAGAACTATTATTGGTTCTCAGCGGGCAGTTTGATCTTTCTTCTTTTTGTGCGAGTGATAGGCGTTGTGATCGACACTTTATTCCCCGAAAAGAAACAGGTACCGGCTGTGCGCCCTGTGCAGCGCTAAACAAAAAACGCTCTGTCTTGTTTTGACAGAGCGTTTTGATTTAATTATTTGCCGATGTATTGCAAGGCAACGCGCAGACGTTCTTCAACATCTTTCGGCGCGTCTTTGGGAAGCGATTGCAGCGCGGCTTGCGCCTCGACCACCGAGTATCCCAGCGCGGTGAGCGCGGCGAGCACTTCACTGTCGTAATCGGCGAGTGCGGCGATCTTGCCGAGTGCATCGGTGGGTTTGAGTTTGTCCTTGAGGTGGATCGCCATTTTTTGCGCGGTCTTTTTACCCACACCCGGCACTTTGCTGAGCAATTCTTCTTCATCGCCGAAGATGGCGCGTTGGATCGTTTCCAGCGTAAGCGTGGATAACACCGAGAGCGCCACTTTGGGACCGACGCCATCGACGCCAAGCAGAATGTTGAATAGGTCGCGGTCAGATTGGGATTCGAAGCCGTAAAGCGTCAGCGCATCTTCCCGGACGACGAGATGAGTGAACAAAAAGAGCATTTCCCCCGCCTTGGCATTGGTCCGCAACGGCGCCGGGACGAAGACTCTCAGCCCCACACCGCCCACTTCGACGATGATGGCGTTATCTTCAACGTGTGATACTTCTCCGCGTAAGGTGGCTATCATGTTTTCTATTATATGTCATTGCGAGCCCCGATAGGGGCGAAGCAATCCTGGAATTGAACGGGAGATTGCTTTGTCGGGGCGAACGCCCTCCTTACAATGACATTAATTAATCATATCGTGCTGTATTCAAGTGCGTAATGGCAATAGCCAATGCGTCGGCGGCATCGTCGGGTTTGGGGATTTTTTCCAGCTGCAATAACGTCCGCACCATTTCCTGCATCTGACGTTTCTCCGCGAAGCCGTAGCCAGCCACGGCTTGTTTCACTTCGTTCGGGCTGTATTCGTATGTGGGGATGTGTGCCTTCTCGAGTGCGAGCAAGACCACGCCGCGGGCCTGCCCAACGGTGATGCCGGTGGTGACGTTGCGGGAAAAGAATAGTTTTTCAACGGCGGCGGTTTCGGGTTTGTGTTTCTTCAATATCTTGTTAAGTTCATCGAAGAGCATCACGAGGCGGGCAGAGTCGCTGGCTTCTTTTGGGGTGAGGATCACGCCAAAGGCAACAGCGACCAGTTCCCCGTCTGGCATGAGGCGCACGAGTCCGTAGCCGGTGGTGGCGGTGCCGGGGTCAATTCCGAGGGCGAGAGTCATAAACCCATTTAACCACAAAGGGCACGAAGTTCACAAAGGAAAACCTTTGTGTTCTTCGTGCCCGTCGTGTTTGATAATTTTTTATGCGTTTTCGAGAGCCGCGAGCGCTTCGTCGGACATCTTGACGTTGTGATAGACATCCTGCACGTCGTCGAGGTCTTCGAGGTTTTCAACGACCTTCATCACCGCCATGATCTCTTCCACGCCGAGGTCGATCTCCTGTTTGGCGATCAGGCGCAGACCGGCTTCGGCTGGCTGGACTTTGGCTTTGTTGAGTGTGTCCATGATGGTCTTGAAGGCTTCGACCGGACCGTATATCTCGATCTCGTCGCCGCTGTCCACCACGTCGTCGGCTCCGGCTTCCACGCCGAGTTCGAAGGCTTTGTCGAACGCCATGGCGCTGGATGGGAAGGAGAAGTACGACTTACGGTCGAACTGCCAGCCGACGGCTCCGGCTTCTGCCATGTTGCCGCCAAACTTGCTGAAGATGTGGCGCACGTCTGAAACAGTGCGAACGCGGTTGTCGGTGACGCAGGAGACCATCACTGCTGATCCATGCGGACCGTAGCCTTCGAGGGTGAGTTCTTCGAACACGGCTGCATCTTTGTCTTCACCAGTGCCTTTCTTGATGGCGCGTTCGATATTGTCTTTGGGCATGTTTTCGGCGCGGGCTTTTTCCACGGCGAGGCGCAGGCGGAAGTTGGTATCGGGGTCGCCGCCTTCGCGTGAGGCAATGGTGATTTCACGCGCCAGACGGGTGAAAATGGCTCCGCGTTTGGCGTCGGCTGCGCCCTTTTTTCGTTTAATGGTGGACCACTTGGAATGTCCGGACATGTCGTTCTCCTTCAGATAATAACCAATGTAGGTTGGGGAAAAATGAATTAAGCGGCGAAATTATACCATTCCGGTTTTGCGGCATGGTAGGTGGAACTTATGCAGAATTCACCCTGATAAACGGAGATGAACAGAGAGTACAAAAAAACAGCTGTTTTATCTTTGTTTATCCCTGTTCATCTCTGGTTGAGAATTGGTTTTTCTTTATCTGTGCTCTTCGCGGCTAATGGGTTTTGAGATTTTCCACATCGCGGAGTTGGAGGTTGCGCCCGCCGATCCACGCACCAATGGCGGTGGCAAGGACCGAGAACAGGAAACTGAACAGGATCGCCGCCTCGAAACGCCCTGAAAAGATGACATTCAGAATCAGCACATCCAACACCAGCACACTCTGGCGAAAGGACTCGGGCAGGAAGATGCCGAAAACAAGCCCGAGGAATGCGCCAAATGCCATGCCTGTGTACGCGCCGACGCTCACGCCGCCGGTCGTCCCTGCCGTGCGGACGGTGAGCCAGCCTGTCAATGCCCCAGTGACCAGTCCGCTCACTGCACCAATGATGGCGGAGATAAGAATGCCGTTCCACGTGCCGCTGATCGCGCCGGAGCCTGCGCCAAGGATGGCGCCCAGAAGCGCCCCCAACCATGAGCCGAAGAAAATACTTTTAGGGGTAAGTTCGTTGTTCATAAATATATTCTACCTTTATGTTGAAAGGATGGTTTATTACTACAAGGATGACGATTTGCCACTCCCGTTGGTTCCAAATTTGCCGACTATGCAATAGGAATACCCCGCCCCTATATAAATCACAAATCAGATACAATCGGAAAACCTGACCCAATTGGAGATGCAATGATGGATCCCGAGATGAACGAAGATTTTGATGAGCGCCCAACCTTCAATGAAGAGATAGACACAACCGCCATTGAAGAAGCCATTCGTGCCATGCTCACTGCATTTGGCGAAAACCCAAACCGTGAAGGGTTGCAGAACACGCCCAAGCGCGTTGCACGCATGTACCCCGAACTGCTCAACGGCTACCGTACAGATGTGGAGAAACTCGTCAATGGTGCGATCTTCAACGTGACGTATGATGACATGGTCATTGTGCGCGACATCGAATACTTCAGTTTGTGCGAGCATCATATGCTGCCGTTCATGGGGCGCGCACATGTCGCCTACATCCCCAAAGGGCAAGTCATCGGTCTATCGAAAATTCCCCGCATTGTGGATATGTTCGCCCGCCGCCTGCAAGTGCAGGAACGCATGACCCGTCAGATCGCGGACTTCATTCATGACCTGCTCAAGCCGCAGGGTGTGGCGGTTGTGGTGGAGGGACTGCACCTTTGTGCAATGATGCGCGGTGTGAAAAAACATGACGCCCGTATGACCACCTCCGCCATGTTGGGAAGTTTTCGCAAGAGCATCAATACACGCCAGGAATTTTTGGACCATCTCAACCGCGGCGCGGAACCGTTACGGATCTAGTGCCAGCAGGTTAACATCCTCCCGTTTTCGCATCCAAACCTGACCCTGAACCTGCTTCGCCGCTTCAAGCAGAGTCAACCCTGTGGCGGGATGCACGAACCCGGGGATCAGTTCTGCCAACGGCACGATCACGAAGGCGTACTCCCAAAAAATCACATTGAGCGGCTGGTCGTCATATAACAACATATCAATATCAATGGGACGTGGTGCGTTCTTCTCTGAACCGCGCACCCGTCCCATTGCATTTTCTATCGGACGAATGATCTGCGCTTTGAATTCCGTATGCGGCAGGGGCGTATGGAACAGGATGCAGGCGTTCAAAAAGTTCGGACCATCAAACCCCACCGACTCCGATTCCCACACAGATGATACAGCCTCCACCCTGCCAACCTTGCGCAGCTTTTCGACAGACTGCGGAAGGTGAACCTCCGCGCCGATGTTCGACCCGAGGCTGAGGTATAGGCGATGCAGGTTATTCATCCCTTTTGCGCTCGACCTCCACGCCGACCGATTTGGCAAAGCGCACCGCGCCGGGCTTCTCCACACGGACAACCGCCTTGCGCACCAGCGGTGTTTCGAGGCATATCTTCGCCAGGTCGTTTGCCAATGCTTCCACGGTCAGGCGTTTTGCCGTCATGGCGTGCGTCTGGATCTTTTTGGTGAGCACGCTGTAATCCACGCAATCGTTGATGTCGTCCGTTTCGGCGGCGCGGATCGTGTCGGTATAGACTGTCACGTTGATGAGAATGTCTTGCTCTTTCTCACGCTCCCAATCGCGAATGCCGATGATGCCGCGCACGAGCAGGTCTTTGATGAATACTTTGTCCATGAAATACTCCTTGTAAAAAAGTGCGTCGCACCAGAATTAATGAAATGAGGCTACCCTGAGATTTAATCTTCTTAATCAGGTAAAGGCTACCCGTTTGGTGCGACGCACCCTGGTTACACTAAATGCCTGCCGCCATCCACATGAATGATCTCGCCGGTGATATAGGCGGGACCGGATAGTAGAAACAGCAAGGCGTCTTCCGCTTCGCCTGCTTTGCTCCAGCGTTTGGCAGGGACGGGGTCAATGATTTTCGGGTTGGGTGTGGGCTGGTCTGCGGGCGGCAGGATCGCACCCAATGCCAGCCCATTGACGGTGATGTTGGGCGCGAGTGCAATGGCTAGAGATTTGGTCATCGCCGCCAATGCAGATTTGCTGACGGTGTAGGGGAAGTGGTCCGCGCCGGGGCGCAGGGCGCGCCAATCGAGGATGTTGACGATGCGCCCGTTGGTAACATGCTTTGCAAAGGCTTGGCTCAACAGGAATGGCGCGGTCAGATTGATGTTGAGGTGCTTGTTCCAATCTTCGAGCGAAGTCTCCTGCATGGATAACGGCTCGAAGATGGATGCGCTGTTGACCAATCCGTACAGGGGACTCAACTCACTGGCGCGTTCGAATAATTGCGAGGCGCTTTCGGGGTGAGAAAAGTCCGCAGCGAGGATCCAGGCTCGGCGTCCGAGAGAGGCGATTTCGTCTTGAAGGGATTCGGCTTCTGCGGGCGAATGTCCGTGATGGAGGATGAGGTCTGCACCAGCGCGTCCACAGGCAAGAGCGAACAAACGCCCCAGGCGGCGGGCGGCTCCGGTGATGAGGATGGTCTTGCCGGTGAGATCGTGCATGGGAGAATTCTAACACTTCCAAATTTGACAGGAATCCTCCGCTTCTTGACTCGGGTTTTTAGAGGTGATACTATCTTTTCGATAAGTTCTGTATCCCCCAAGTCCCACTCAGAAAGGTGTAAAGGTGAACATGAACCAAAACGTACCCAGCTATACCGGAGACATCGCAGCGCAGCACATCGACCCCACGAAAGAATATTCAACAGAAAATCAGGAGATCTCGTTTTCGGATGAACAGCATGCCATTTGGGCAGACCTGTTTGCGGGCATCCACCAGCCGTATTTAATGGAGCATATTTGCGCAGAGTGGAGGAAGGGCATGGAACTGCTGGCGCTCAGCCCGAAGGGCATCCCGACTGTGCGGCATTTGGTGGATCATATTACGCCGCGCACAGGTTGGAGGATCGAACGAACTGTTGTGAGATACACGTTAGCCGATGATTGGTACAAAAAATTCGCGCAGCGTGTATTTTTAATTACCGACTACCTGCGCACGCGCGACCAGATGGAATTTACACCCGAGCCGGATATGTTCCATGACATCTTTGGACATTTGCCGTTCCTCACGCAGGAATTCTATGCACGCATTGAAGATAAGTTCGCGCCCGCGTATATGAAGGCGACAACGGAAGAGCGCGAAGTCATTAAACGCCTGGCATGGTACAGCACCGAGTTCGGTCTGGTGGTGCAGGATAACCGTTTTACGGTTTTCGGCGCGGGTATCATTTCGGGACGCAAGGAGTTGACGCGCACCATCATGGAGTTCTACCGCCTCGGGCGCGACAACGTCATTGATTACAGCAAGGATGTGTACGAGCAGTTGAACAACCACTTCCTCGCGAACAAGAGCAATCTGTACAAGATCATCGACGGTGTGAACGCGCTTCACCAAAAGGGACAGATGTCTTCTGCGGATGAGGGCTGGAACGTCGTTTTGGGTTTGTACAAGAGCCTCGGCATCAAACCTGAAGGCATCTTCGGCGGTGAGGTGATCCTGGTGCCTTTCAACGTCGAGACCATTTCGCGCATTCCGAAGACGGTCTATGCTTTCAACCCAATGCTGTTCGTGTGCCGCAATCTCAAAGAGATGGACGAGATCCTCGACTCGTATCTGAAACCGATCTCTGACCGCGCGTAAACAAACGTACTTTCCTTCACAAGGGTCACGGAAAACTCCGTGACCCTTTCGTTTTCCGTTGTAAAATCAGTTTAATTGTTTTGTGATTTACCATTCATCAAGGAGCGAACATGACAGCCGCCTACAACTTTCAATGGCAAAACCCCGTCCTGCTTAAAGACATCTACCCCATGCGCCTGCAAAAACTGCGCGACTTCCTTATCTTTTACAAGGAAGCCGACTTGTGGGCACAATACAAGGACAAGGATATTGCCACCCTTGCCGCTGAGGTGAAGGCTTACGATGATGGCATGGACCTCGCCCGCATCACCGAATTCAAGAAATACACGAATCTCAAAACGTATTTCATGACCAAGGACGTGCGCAGTCTCTTCCTCAAATACAAACCCATCGAAGAAGAAGCGATGGCGCAGATCCAGAAAAATCACGACCTGTTCATCACCTCCTGGCCCAAGGACATTCGCGGCGAGCGCAGCTTCATCCGTATGCGTATGGACTCGCTCAAGACCCAGCTTGGCTTCCTGCGTGACCGCATCCGCTTTTTGCAGCGCAGGCTCGAAGGCATGCCCGCCGATCACCCCAGCCGCCCCAAGGACGAGGCAGAGTACAACCTCAAGAATGGGTCTGCCCTGCCCATGCTGCTGGAAGAGATGGAAAAACTGCGCCAGTTCGATGTCACCTATGACAAGGTCGAGGGACCGAAGCTGGAATGGTACAAGCTCACCAAAGCCGACCCGAACTACGCCGTCACCGAGGAGGAGTTCCTGCTCAAGTACGACCCGAAGACGCCCGTCACCATCAAGGATATTGTGCGTTTCAAAGTGGAGCAGTACGCCAAGTCGCTTGAAGGCAAAGACCAGTACATGCTGTTGGAGGACATCCGCGCGCGCTTTGCCAGAGAGCCGAAACGTTTTCCCGTTTGGCTGCAATACATGGTCATCCATTTTTCGGGCATGCGCTATAAATCCGCGCACGGCTCATGGGCAGACCCTAAAGACCTGTTGGTACGTCTGCGTCTTGATGAAGTGAAGAAGGCACAGTCTGCGCTCAGTGACGCCGACGTCGCCGCCCAATGCGCGCAAAAGATCGCTCAATACGAAGGTGCCGACCCGAACAAGCCCGCCCTTGCCAAAGCCGCCGATAAACAATGGAAAGATAAGATCGCGCTGCACATGCAGGGTGTCAAAGCCAATGGACCCAAATCCAAACGCATCGGGTTGGAAGGGCTGACGGCGGAAGAGGTCAAATACGAGTTCATGACCATGACGACCGACCAAGCCCTCGCAAAGTTGGAGGCGATGAAAGACAAACTGCCCGCCTGGGCATGGAAGTGGATCGTCATGCTCACCTCCCTGCGCGTCAACCACGTCACTGCCCCTGGGTGGGAAACCTTCACCGCCGAAGAGGATAAGGTCCGCTTTGCCGACCCGTTGTATCCGCTCTTCAGCAAATGGGCAACCGATAACACTGGCATGTGGCGCCCCGAACACGGACGCACACAGGAGATCATCGTCACCCGCGCGGTCTGCAATGAGACTGCCGAGCATGCCCAGCACATTCGCGGGCATCTGCCGCCCGGCGGGCTGACCGATAACGCCGCGCGTTATGTCAAACTTGCCGCCGAAAAAACACCCGGCTGTTACTTCATCAAACCTACCGAAGCGAAGCATTACACCCAGGGTGCGAGCATCTTTTGGCTGCGCTACGTCAACAGCGAGCCGAGCGTTTGGCAGATTCCCAAAGCCACACAGGACGAAAATGGCAATGGGCTTGTGCCTGCTGAATTTATGGGCAAACGCCCAACGCCCAAAGCTGGGAAGAACGCGCCTCCGCCTGTTGTGCCGTGGACATACAAAGGTCTGACCCGTACCCGCACCACCATCGACGCCAACAAACAAAAATCCACGCAAAACCAATGGCTGCGCTGGATCCATGAAGCCACCGTCATCGAAGTGACCGATACCGCCGACGGCACCTACGTCTACACCTTTGAAACCTCCCTGCCCGACGACTTCGCCGGAACCTCCTGCCTCGGCATCTTCCGCAACACCCTGCGTTGGAATCTCGACGACGGCACCGAAGACAACTACAACCGTTCCTTTGTCGGCTACGTGCCCGAGGGGCAGGTACCAACCGAGAACCTCAAACCGCTGATGGATTGGAACCGAATTATTTTGAACTAAATCATAGGTCACGCCGCAGGCGTGACCTACACATTTAACATGCGCAAATTTATCGAAACAACCCTTCTTATTGGTTTGGCGTTCGCATTTCTTGGTTTGTTCCTGCTCATGGGCTACGCTGTCATTGTCGTTGCCAACGAGCCGGTGATGACACCCACGCCCGCGCTGGATTCTCCTCTCGCAGCCTCACCCAACGCCGCAGCCTCGCCCGCATCTACCGACCTTGCCGCGCCTCCACCCACCCTTGAATTGATTCCCACCATCGAGCTGATCCCTTCGCCGCAGCCTTCCTTCAACGACACGCCGCCTCCCAGCGGAAAGATCGCCTTTGCCTGCTACGTAAAGCAGATCGACCAGATCTGCCTGCTCAATGCCGATGGCAGCGGACGAATCCAACTCACCAACTTCAAAGCGACGGCATTTTATCCATCCATCTCCCCCAACGGGCAGACAGTCTTCTTCTCTTCGCGTGAGAGCGGCAATTACGAAATATATTCCATTGATATTTTCGGGAACAACCTGACCAAACTCACGAACGGAATTGGCTCACTCTACGCGCCTGAACTTTCCCCCAACGGTGAGTGGATCGTCTTCACCAAGAACGGCGACGGTCTCTGGAAGATGCGCCCTGACGGCT
>JBAIYF010000679.1:0-5909 GCA_037916115.1 Anaerolineales bacterium | reverse complement strand
TGGTGTTGGCAGGAACGTGACCAGCTTCGTCCATCATCATCTGGGAAGCGGCGGTGTTGGTCAGGTAGAGAGCGACTTCAATCGCAGCTTCGGTGTTCTCGCTGTTGGGGTTGAAGTAGAAGCCGTCTACGCCGAGAAGCGGGTTGGAAGCGCCGCCAGGACCAGCAGGGATCGGAGCCACAGCGAGTTTGTCGCCGAGGGCGTTGCGATAGTCACCCATCGCCCAGTTACCATTGGTGATGGCCGCCACGGTGCCTTCGGTGAAGGGGGCGAGACCATCGCTGTCATTGCGGGGCCAGCCGTTTGCCACAGAGATCTGATAGAGATCATTGAGGTAGGACATGGCATCAGCAACTTTGGCTTCGTTTTCAGGGGTGGCAACGAAGTTGAACTCGTCATCGAAGATCTGACCGCCGAAGGAGCCGAAGAAGCCCCAGTGGTGGTAGCAGCCGAAGGAGATGGCAACGGGGGTGCCAGCTTCCATCGCAGCCTTGAGTTCGTCGGTGGTGGCAGGGGGAGTGGGGAGCAGGTCGGTGTTGTACCACATCGCCACAGCCTTGAGGGACTCAGGGATACCGTACATGCGGCCTTCGTACATCATGCCGCCCTGGGAAAGTTCGCTGTAATCGCCGAGCTTGCCTTCCACGAGGTCGGTGATGTCGGCAATGGTACCGGCGCGGGCCTGTCCACCGAGGTTGTCGTTCGGGGCGATGAACATGTCAGGACCACCACCAGCAGCGACATCGGTGTCGTACTTGTTGAAGATGTCATTGAAGGGGACCTGGAGCACGTTGATCTTGTACTGAGGAAGATCCACAGCAGCCTGTTCGAGGATCTTGGCAAGGGCGGCTTCTTCAGCAGAGCCGGTGCCATAAGCATGCCAGAAGGTGACTTCGATCACTTCGGCGGGAGCTTCTTCGGTAGCAGCGGCTTCTTCAGTCGCAGCAGCTTCTTCGGTAGCGGCGGGTTCTTCGGTAGCGGCGGGCTCTTCAGCGGCGGGGGCGCCACAAGCGGCGAGTGCCATGGAGGCGATCACCAGCATGCTCAACAAAACGAGCAAATTCTTCTTCATTCTCTAATTCTCCTTAGAATTTTTGGTTAACATTTTTTTGAAAGAACGGACAGTTCATTAATGGGCGGCTTCAGGCAATCACCTCCTTTCAAGTGATTATCGAATGGCTTCTTCGGTTTCCGCATCAAAGATGTGGAATTTATCCATATCGAAGATAACCTGCACTTCATCGCCAACGCGCTTGGTGGAGCGGGGATCAACGCGTGCGATGAAAGTATTCTTACCGTTAACAAGATAGAGGAAGGTTTCGTTACCCATCAACTCAGTCACATCCACCTTTGCGGAAACTTTCTCACCGTGGATATTGACGGGGGCGAATTCAGGATCATGAATGTTCTCAGGGCGGATGCCGAACACAACCTTCTTGCCATCCATATTTTTATAAGGACCAGCAAGCGAATCAGGAATTTGAACCTTGAAGGTCTCCATATCCACGGTTACTTTACCGCCGTTGACGGAAAGCTTTGCGGGGAAAAAGTTCATGGAGGGCGAACCAATGAACCCGGCAACGAACAGGTTCGACGGTCGGTCGTATAACACCTGCGGTGTATCCAACTGTTGGAGCAGGCCCTTGTTGATGACCGCGATGCGGGTTGCCATGGTCATGGCTTCCGTCTGGTCGTGGGTCACATAAATGAAGGTGGTCTGCAGACGCTGGTGAAGTTTGCTGATCTCGGCGCGCATTTGAACGCGCAGTTTGGCATCAAGGTTGGAAAGCGGTTCATCGAAGAGGAAGACCTTCGGCTCGCGCACAATGGCACGTCCCACTGCCACACGCTGGCGTTGACCACCGGAGAGCTGGCGGGGCTTGCGGTCTAACAGGTGTGTGATATCAAGGATTGCAGCGGCTTCATCCACACGGCGTTTGATCTCATCTTTCGGGGTCTTGCGCAGTTTCAAACCGAATGCCATATTGTCGTACACCGACATGTGCGGGTACAACGCATAGGACTGGAACACCATGGCGATGTCACGATCTTTTGGAGCAACATCGTTCACCACGCGATCACCAATCCGGATCTCACCTGAGGTAATCTCTTCCAGCCCAGCCAACATGCGCAGAGCAGTGGTCTTACCGCAGCCAGACGGTCCAACGAGCACCAGAAACTCTTTGTCATCGACCTTGAAATCAAGGTTCTTGATAACACTTACATCACCGAAACTCTTAACAACATTATTGTACGTTACACTTGCCATGGGGAATTGCCTCCAGTCTGAAGAATATGGTAGCTTGATTATAACCAAGATAGGCGCATTACACCTACCCTTCGAAAGGTCAATTTAGTTGCCTCACCCAACAAAAGACTTGATCAAATGAGGTTTTCCTTGTTCGGCGGATGCGAAAAGACCAAGAATAACGGCAATATTCCCACGGCTGTCGCTCAAAGAGACTTGGGGGGGGGAACCTTCTAAGACAACATTACAAAGGTCTTCCACTTCGCCGAGGTAGAGTTCACTGCCTTTTATCTTGACCACTTCACGATCTTCGCCCCTGGTGATGAAGATCTCGTTCTTAAGCCCGGGCTTGAAAGGGGCATCAATTTGGATCATTCCGTCTGTCCCCACTATTTCAATGGATGTGCGGTGTTGAGATCTAAACCCACAATCGAATTGCGCATGGACGTTATTGTTGAACCGCAATTGACCATAGAAGGATTCGTCGCTTCCACCCGGACCTGTGACCTGCCACCCAAAAACCTCAACCGGTTCCTCCCCGACGATCATCCTTGCAAACGAGATGGGGTAACAGCCTACATCCCATAGACTGCCACCGCCATATTCTTTTACAAAACGGTAATTTCCTTCGCGTGTGAGCGTGAACGTAAACGAACCTTTGATCAATTGAAGTTTGCCTATTGCCCCACCATCCACAAGTTCCTTGACCTTTCGTGTCTGTGCGTGATGGCGGTACATGAAGGCTTCGACTGCTGTTTTACCGGTTTCTTGTGACACTGCAATGATCTCATCCACTTCTGAAAGTGTGAGTGCAAGTGGTTTTTCACAAAGGACGTGTTTGCCTGCCTGCATTGCTTTAATCGTCCATTCGGTATGTAGGTGATTGGGCAATGAGTTGTAGACCACGTCGATTTCGGGATCGGCGAGCATGGCTTCGTAACTACCATATGCGCGCGGGATATCCCATTCGCGGGCATAGTTATCGGCGGAGGATTGGTTTCGAGAGGCAACACCCAGCAACCGGGTCCGTTTTGAGGCGCGCAGGGGTTTGATCAGAGCACGGTTGATCTTTGCAGTCGAAAGTAGTCCCCAATTAAGAATTTTTTTCATGCGTGTTTTCCTCCCCGGTCGAGAATAAAGACAAATGTGCTGGTCAGCGCGGCGAGAATCATGATCGCGATAATTCCGATCTGCATGCCAAAAAAGTCGCTGACCCATGCCACCATCCATGGACCAATAACGCCGCCCAACCCCGAGAAAGTGAATAGGACGCCGAGAATGGTGTTGGTGTTTTCTTTTTCCGCGTCTGATACTGCGGCTGTAAGGGTGGGGAAGATGATGGAGAAAAAGAAACCGGTGATCGGAACGAAAATGATCACGTCGGTAAAGATTCCAATGGTAATACTTATTGCTGCAAGCAGTGATGCGATGAAGATGGAGCGCAAATACCCCAGGCGTTTTACGATGAATCCGCCAAGGAATCGACCCAGCATGAGTAGCCCAAAAAACAGTGCCAGATAATTGTTGCCGATTGTTTCTGCAATGCCGCGCACATCTTTCAAGTAGACGACCATCCATGAGGAAAGCCCGATCTCGGCGGCGACATAAAATGTCATGGCGGCATAGAAAATGGGCATTTGATGGTTGAAAGCGAGTTTTGGAATGGAGCGGAAATCGATGGCGTTCTTCTCTTCTGATTTGGGAAAACGCAGAAGGATTGTGAGGATGATGAGAATGCCGATCAGTAGAAGGTCCCAGCGGTACACGGCACGCCAACTTGCGCCCATGCCAAATAACAAACTGGCAAGTAATGGCGCGATCATCGAACCCAGCCCATGCATGACCGCCATGAGATTGAGATACAAGCCTTTTTGTTCATGGTATAGGCTGACAATAACCGCATTGGGTCCAAGTTCGAATGCCCCCAACCCCAAGCCGATGATGAAGATCGAGATGGAAAGAAGGAGGGGGGTGCTGAAGGAACTGTATCCGCTTACGCCGATGGCAAGGAAAATGCCCGCCAGCAGGATGACCAACTTAAGCCCATAGCGGTCAGCCAGGATGCCGGTGATGAGTGTTGCGATCAGAAAGCCGACATATTGGCTGAAGAAGATGTTGCCGCCTGTGCCGTAGTCGAAGTTTAATTCCGACATCATGGCTGGTAAGGTGGGTCCTTTGATGTTATCGGTGATGCCGAAGATGAAAAAGGCGAAAAAGCATACAATGGTTGGCAATATTATTTGTAGATTGTTTTTTGTTTGTGGGTTTTTCATGGAGTTAAGTCCGCCCCCTGTTCGGCTGCTTTCTGAATTTTAGATTGGGTGTGAAAGTACATCATCCGCGACGATGGCGATTGCGCCTATCAGACTCGCATCGGGTCCAAAGGGAGAAATTGCAATTTCAACCTGCTTGTTGATTTCGGGAAACACATGCATTTTTACGGTTTCCTTAATTGCCGGAAGTAAATATTCCCCTGCCATACTAAGTGGACCGCCCAAAACGATCTTTTCCGGATTGAAAATATTGATCAATCCTGCAAGTCCCTGTCCCATGGCACGTCCAGCTTCGTTGAACGAGTCCATGGCTTCCTTGTCGCCGGCGTCCGCTGCCTGCTTGATGAGTGGAATACTCAAGGAGGCGTTTTGCTCAGCCATGAGTTGCGGGATGATGCTGGAGCGTTTCACTTCGAGCCGGGCTTGAACACGTTGGATGATCGAATACTGATTGGCGTAGGTCTCCCAGCAACCTCGGTTGCCACAGTGACAGACATTCTGTGAAGGTTCTGCCATGATGGGGGAATGTCCTATTTCGCCTGCGAATCCATGTGTGCCTCTGTAAAGGTTTCCATTCAAGAACAAACCACCGCCTATACCTACCCCCGCAAAAACGAAGATAAAGTTTTTGCATTGTCTGGTGGTTCCAAAAAGATGCTCTGCTATGGCGGCTGCATTTGCATCATTTTCAACAAATACTCTGAGTTTTGTATTTTCAGAAAATATCTTTACTAACGGCACATTGTGCCAGTGCAGGTTGGGGGCAAAAATCAATGTACCTTTTTGTGTGTCCACTGTGCCGGGCGTGGTCAGCCCAAGCCCCAGTAGGTGGAAGTTCTTGCGCTTCCCGGCAGTCATGGCTTCTTTTACGATGAGCAGGGTTTTGTCGATCGTTTTTTGCTGGTCGTCGGAGGGGTCTGTATCTTCACGCTTGCGCCAAAGGATATTGCCCAGCAGGTCGGTCATTGCTACGGAAACAAAGTCGACCCCTAGTTCCACTCCAATGATCGCGCCGATTTTTGGATTAATTTCCAGTAGGGTTGCGGGGCGTCCGGTTCCGCCAGTGTTGCTGCCAGTTTCGTGGATAAGCCCAATGGCGATCAGTTCATCCACCAAACTTGAAACTGTGGATTTGTTCAAACCTGTGATATGGGCTATTTGCGCGCGCGATAAGGGGGATTGGTTGTGTATCAACCGTAGAACCAGCGAGAGGTTTGTCTCGCGAACGAAAGCCTGGTCAGCCGTGGTTTTGGGATGCATATCGGAGTTTGTATGTTGGGGCAACGAACAAATTATAGCGGATTGAGTGTAATTGTCAAACAGATAATCGGCGGAGTTACCATGACTACTTTATATAAAGAAGAAGACGGTCGCCCAAAGGCAACCGT
>JBAIYF010000678.1:0-3723 GCA_037916115.1 Anaerolineales bacterium | reverse complement strand
TAAAAATAATTCCCGTTCAAACGGGAATTATTTTTATTCGTAAGGTCCAAAGGTTCCTTTTGGCAATCCGGGTGGGCGAATCCATGAAAGCCAACCGGTTTTGTTAGCAGGGGCTGCTGGTGCGGGCTTTTCGTACATTACCAAAGTCAGGCTGATGGCCAGACCTAACGCCCCCAACCACTGAAGGAATGAAAAACGTTCACCAAGCAGGATGCTGCTGAAAAAAATGGCAATGAGTAGTTCAGCAAGTCCCAACAGGGCGGTTTGCATTCCGCCGATCTTTTTTACGCCAAGGAACAAAGCCACACGCGAGAATATGGTTACTGAAGTCAACCCGATGATGGGGAGCCAGGGTTTTTCTCCAACTGGCCATGCCCTGTCAAAGATGAGGTATGCAGGGATGACGATCGCGCTCATGGCAAGCAGAGTGTATAGCGCCACCGTTGGGGCGGGGACTTCATACAGTACACGCTGGTTAATGGGTAAATGCATCGCATAGAGGACTGCCGCGATGATCATCATGATTACCCCTACTGGGTCCATGGAACTGCTGGGAACATTTGTCAGGAGCAGAACAGCTATGGTTGCAAGGGAAATGCGGAAAATCGTCAGACGGCTGGGCGGTTGATGGTCAAGGATCAGCCAGAGGGCAACAAAGAACGGGTAAAGAGAGTATAGAAGTTGACCAACGCTTGCATCCAGTCGTTGAAGCGCAAGGTAATAAAAAAGCGAACCCAATCCATTAATCGCACCGGCAAGGAGACATCCCACCAAACCAACAGGAAAAATATAGAGATATTGCCGATAAAATAGAAGCATGGTGACAAGCAATATTGCGGCGGCAAAACCTGTTCGTAGTGCCACAACAGCAAAAGGGCTAAACCCCAATGTAATGGCGAGTTTCCCAAAAACGGGCGCGAGACCCAGAAAAACCGCGGAACTGAATGCTGCAACTATCCCGGCGGACTGTTTTTTTGCCAATCGTACCAGCCTTTTTCAATAAAGTTATTTCAGGAGAGCCTTTACCTCGTTTAGAAATTCGTCGTTGAGAAAATCGCCCTTTTGCATGAGCGCCTGGATGTGTCCACTGAGGCGTTTCTTTTCATCAGGTGTAAGTTCTTTGGCGGTGGAAACAATCACTGGTATGGTGGCTGTTTCCGGGTTGGCGCGCAATGCTTCGACGACCGAAAAACCGTCCAGTTCCGGCATCATTAAGTCTGTGATGACAAGGTCTGGTAATTCACGTTTTACCAGGTCTAGTCCCTCCCTGCCGTTCTCAGCTTCAAGGATGGTAAAGTTGCCTTGTGACTGTAAAATACGGCGGATCAACCTGCGGGCTTCGAGGGTATCCTCCACAATAGCTATTTTTGGGAAGCGCTCGGGAGCAACCTGTGTGAGTGCAGAGAGTAAGCCTTCCTCTTGAGGTGTCTGTGTAAGGGAGGGGAATTTGACGTCACGTGCCCAATTTTCGCCGAGAATTCCCGGTTCTGCGGGCATGGTATGACCGGTGCAGTTGATCACAACTGTATCGCTGGGCTTGATCACACCAGCGCGGATCAATTTGAACAACCCTGCAAATGCGGCGCCAGCGGCAGGCTCAGCGGAGATTCCCTCCATTTTTGCCAGCACATGCATTGCACGGAATGCTTCTTCATCTGTTACGCTTTCGAAGGCACCGTTGGTACTGTCTACATATCCTTTTAGGAATTCATAAGCGCGCCCTGGGTCGCCTGTGGCTAGTGTTTCGATCCTGGTCATGGGGTTGCTGACTGGTTCGGCTTTGGCAAGTCCTTTTTTCCAACTGTGTACCATGGGTGCACAACCATCTGCCTGAATCGGTCCGAATGCGGGGATTTTATCCACCCAGCCCATTTGCTGCATTTCACGAAAGCCCTTGTATACGCCGATAGGTCCCATGCCACCACTGATCGCCTGCACATACCAGTCTGGTGTTCGCAATGGGGCATCCTCACCAGGACCGAGCGCCGCTGTGAGTTGTTCGGCAATCTCAAATGCGATGGTCTTCATTGCTTCGATGGATGTGATGGTACGGGCGCCCATATCCAAATAAAGTTTGCGCTGATTAGCGAACTCTGCTGCCACCTGTTTGCACTGGTCGTAAGATCCGGTGATTTTGATCACCTGGCTGCCATACAAAGCGATTTCGCGCATCTTGACTGAGGGAACGAGGCTGGTGACAAAAGCCCAAAGTTTCATGCCAGCCCGTGAGGCATACGCCGAGTATGAAATGGCGACGTTGCCAGTCGATGCTGCAACCATTTCTGTGATGCCCGCCTCTTTAAGCGCAGCAATGGTGACGGATGCCTGCCTGTCCTTGAATGAAGAAGTGGGACCCTGACGTTCATCCTTAATGAAGATGTTCGGACAGCCCAGCATCATGCCCAGATTCACCGCACGGATAAGCGGCGTATACCCTTCACCCAGTGAAAGGCTGATATTTGGGTTGCGAACCGGCAGTAATTCACGGTAGCGCCAAAGATTCTGCTCGCGGTTCTTGAGTTTTTCCGGAAGGGTTTTGCCTATTAATTCATAGTCATATTCCGCTTCGCGCCACTGGCTGCCGCACTTTGGGCAGGTTGTAGAACTTGGGAAGTATGGCGCGTTATGACCGCAATCCAGACATTTGATGATGAAGGACACTTATTTCTCCTGAGGATGCTATTTCTTGGTTTGCTGTAATCGTTCAAGCGAGCGTTGTATTGAGGTAAGAAGTTCCTTTTCGTTAAAGGCTCCCTTGGTCAGCAGACGTTGACCGAATTCCTTTAACCGGTTCTTTTGTTCGGGGGTGACGTCCATGCCGCTGATGACAATAGTGGGGATATCACGCAGGGATTTTTCCATCTGCATTTGTTCAAGGATCTGAAAGCCGTCCATCTCGGGCATGAAAAGATCCAGAATGATAGCGTGCGGCGGATTAGACGATGAGATGATCGACCAGCCACTGCGACCACCTTCTGCAAGAATCGGTTTGTAGCGCCCGTCATCCGTGAGCATTTTGCCGATCAGACGCAGGTCATTGGGATTGTCATCCACGACCAGAACTTCTTGTATGGAACCATCTGAATTTAAACGGTCAAGTGAATTAACCAGGTCTTCCTCTAAAATGGGCTTAACAAGATAGTCAGATGCACCGAGGTTGAACCCTTTTTCAATATCTTCAACAATGCTACAAATGATAACCGGGATGTTGCGAGTTTCCGGGTCGACTTTGAGCGCATCCAACACAGTCCAGCCGTCAGTGCCTGGCATCATAATGTCCAGAGTAATAGCAAATGGCTTAACTTGTTTGGCAACTTCTACAGCCCGGGTTGGTTCAGTAAGGGGGGTTACCATGTATCCTTGTGGTTCCAGATAGCGTTTGTATAAACCAATCACCTGCATATCATCATCGATAGTGAGAATGGTTTTTTCGCCGTCATCTCCTGCATCAAGTTCCTTGTGGAAGAGTGGCAAAGTGAAATGGAAGGTGCTGCCCCGTCCTTCCTCACTGTCGACCCAAATTTCGCCGCCGTGCATGTTAATCAGCTGCTTGCAGATCGAAAGTCCCAACCCGGTGCCACCGCTCTTACGCGTTGGTGAGGCATCGACCTGTGAAAATGCCTGGAACAACTTTTCCTGGTCGTCCTTTGAAATACCGGGACCGGTATCTGTAACACTGAGTTTTACCATCTTCTTGCCATCATCGAGGCGGATAGGCTCCAC
>JBAIYF010000677.1:0-11093 GCA_037916115.1 Anaerolineales bacterium | reverse complement strand
ACAGCGTGACCTGCTGGTTAGGGAACAATGCGAGTGCCTGTTTCGCCCTTAAGCGCGCGCCCAATGCTTTCTGGATTGGTAATAAGCGCCTCTTTACCGCCATTTTCAAGATACCAGATGGCAGCTTGAATTTTCGGCGCCATGGAACCTTTGGCAAAGTGTGTGCCTTCTTCGAGATAGGCTTTGGCTTCCGCGACGGTCATTTTATCGAGCCATTTTTGCTCGGGCTTGCCGAAGTTGATGGCGACCTTTTCGACCGCGGTTGCGATCAGGAATAAGTCGGCTTTGAGGGCTTGCGCCAGAAGGGATGAGGCAAAGTCCTTGTCAATGACGGCGGCGGTGCCGATGAGTTCGCCATCGCCGCGATCAATGACGGGGATGCCGCCGCCGCCCACGGTGATGACGATCTGTCCGGCGTCGATGAGGGTTTTGACCGCATCGAACTCGATGATCTCTTTCGGCAGCGGAGAGGCGACCACGCGCCTCCATCCGCGTCCGGCATCTTCGACAACTGACCAGCCCATTTCCTTTTCACGGCGTTTGGCTTCGGCTTCGTCCATGAACGAGCCGATGGGTTTGGTGGGCTTTTTGAAGGCGGGGTCATCTTTATCCACCAGCATTTGAGTAACGACGGTGGCAGCTTTTCGATTGATGCCGCGCTTGAAGAATTCGTTGCGCAGCGCCTGCTGAAATTCGTAGCCGATGGCGCCTTGAGAATCCGCGCCACAGACATCGAGCGGAACTTCGTGCATGCCCTCGTGCTTGGCGGCGATCTCAGAACGGCGCAGGATGAAGCCTACTTGCGGTCCATTACCGTGGCCGATGGCTACGTTCCAGCCCGCTTCGATCATATCCACCAGGTGAACGGAAGTTTCACGGAGCGCAAGTTCCTGATCTTCTACAGTAACGCGCTTTTCATCCTTGATCAATGCATTGCCGCCCACGGCGACGACTGCGAGTTTGGTCATGTATAAGGTCCTTTCGGGTATTGGAGATAGGGAATCAGGTGTGAGGGACTAGGGATCAGGAGAGCTTATAGGTATGTCAATCTGAATATGATAATCTGCATCATCATCTCGTACGTATTTGGTTCCGTACTCAGAGCCACCTTGCTGCTGTTTGCGAATGAAGGTGATGTAACCGTTCAAAGATTTTTCGGCTTCCATCACTATGTTACGCGCCCAGGTTAATTGGCTGTCTTCTACATAACCAAGAGCATGTGCAATCACAAAGGCGCTTAAGACCTCAGCGAGCGAACCGCGTGCGATATAGAAGAAACGCAACTTGTCCAGATAGTGATATCTTCCATATCCTTCAGCAATGTTCAACAAAACGCTGGTAGATGCTCTGCGAATTTGATCTGACAGATTATATTTTTCGTGAGCAGGCAGGGTTTCAGCAAGTTTGTAAGCCGCTTTCAACAACTTCAACGAGTGCTGATAGCTAGCTAAATTCTCGAAACCCTTTTCCTGCTCACTCATCCTGTTCCCTAATTCCTTGTCACTGAGACCTAGCTCATCGTCAACGCCATGACCGCTTTCTGCGCATGCAGGCGGTTTTCAGCTTCGTCGTACACCACAGAATGCGGACCATCGATGACGCCATCGGTCACTTCCAAGCCGCGGTCGGCGGGCAGACAGTGCATGTAGATGGAGTCTTCTTTGGTCAGTTTCATGCGGCGTTCGTCGGTGATCCAGTCCTTGTATTTGTCGATGAGCGCTTTGCCTTCTTCCTTGCCGGTGGTGGTGAGCATAGGTCCCCAGCTCTTGGGATAGACCACATCGGCATCTTTGAAGGCTTCGTCCATGTTGTCGGTCACATCGAAGCCGACGCCATATTTCTTGGCATTGTCTTTTGCCTGCTGCATGATCTCAGGCATGAGTTTGAACTCTGGTGGATGAGCCAACACCACGTCACAGCCAAAGCGAGTCATTTGCAAGATAAGCGATTGCGGCACGGAAATGGGTTTGGAATAAGAAGCAGCGTATGCCCAGGAGACAACAACTTTCTTCTTCTTGAGGTCGCGACCCTTCTTTTCTTGAATGGTCATCAGGTCGGCGAGGCATTGGAAGGGATGATATACGTCACATTGCATGTTGAGGATCGGCACGCGGCTGGCTTTGGCGACATCGTTGATATATTGATTGCCGAACTGCCAATCGCACTGGCGAATGGCGATGCCGTCGAAGTAACGACCAAAGATCTCACCGATCTCCTTGGCAGTATCGCCGTGCGATATCTGGGTGGTCTCACTATCGATGAAGGCGGCATGTCCGCCCAACTGCGCCATGCCCGCCTCGAACGATCCACGGGTGCGGGTGGAGGTGAAGAAGAACAACATGGCGAGGGTCTTGTCGCGCAGCAGCGCATGGGGCTCGCCCAGGGCGCGTTTGCGTTTCAGGTCCCACGCCACATCCAATACTGTTTCGACTTCCTCTTTGGAGAAGTCGAGGTCGCCGATGAAATCACGACCGCGAAAATTGGTTTGCATACTATTTCTCCTTTTTACTGCCCGGTAAAGGGCTGAATTTCGATAGTGCCGCCATCAAGGTCAGCTTGGATGATGGAAAAGGCTTCGGTAACAGAAGCAGGCACAAAGTCAGCAAGAGGCGCAAGTCCGATGCCGCCGTTCTTGTAATTCAATGAGATGGTCCCGCTTTCCAGCATATTTTCCTTGAACAATTGGACAAGCATGAAGACCGCTTCATCCATATTCTTGGTGCGACTGGTGGCGATCACTTCGGGTGCGAGATAACGTTGGTCGCTTCCGGTCGTGACGATGGGCTTGCCCGCCGTCCGAGCGGCTTCGATCGCCCCGAGAGTGGACCCGCCCGCCGCCGCATATATAACGTCTACGCCATCAGCATACATTTGCGCAGCAATTGCGTTGGCTTCCTCGGGTTTGGCAAAGCCGCTGAAATCGTCTTTGCCGGTAATGTATTGCACGACGATCTCGGTATCGGGATCAACGTATTTCACGCCCTGTTCAAAACCGAATTGAATACGGCGGATGACGGTCACATCCGCGCCGCCGAGATAGCCGACTTTGCCGCTATTGCTCATTAATGCGGCAAGTGCGCCTGCGAGAAAATCACCTTCCAACTCGCTGAAAGAGACCGAAGTGACATTCTCTCCTTCTGCCGTTGCGTCAATAATGGCGAACTTCGTTTCAGGGAATTCCTTTGCCACTGTTGCAATGGCTTGAGAGTTTTCAGAACCCAACCCAATAATGAGGTTGTACCCATCCTCTGCTGCTTGGCGGATATTGGCTTCGACATTTTCCTCGTCATAATCAAAGGTGATGACTTCCGCGCCGAGCTCCTGTGCGGCGCGTTGCAACCCTTCATTGGCACTGTCGTTGAAGGCTTTATCGCCCAATCCGCCGCGTGCCAGCATTAGTGCAACCTTTGGGGTGGGTGTGCTTCCGCATGATACAACCAAAAGGGCGGTAATGAGCAGAAGCCATAAAGCAATGGACAATTTATGTTTCACAAGCTCTCCTTATAATACTAAGACTTTACGCGCAACACTTCACCGCGTATGAATTTTCCGTCGTCCCAAAATAGACGCGCACCTTCACAATAGCTGACTGCGTCGCCCCAATCTTCAAAGTTCGTTTCCGGCAGGCAGGCAACCACGCCCAACTCCACCACGCCGCCATGATTGACAGCCAGGGCAGATTCCCCCGGCTCAAGCCGCGCCATGACCACAGTGTAATAATCAGCAAGTTGATAAGCGTAGCGCGCCGCGGCTCCATCCTGTTTGACGATCTCGGAGTAATGATAGAACGGCATAGGCCATGGCGCCTCGCGCTCAACGATGGGACCGTACGTGTTCATTAATTCTATCTGTTCGTTGACGGAAAACCCCATTGCAACGGCGGTCTCAAATGCGCGCGTCAACGTGGACGTGCTCACAAATTGGAACGGACCAATGCCCTGCCCGACCTGCCGCGCAAGCGATATCCCTTCCTGGCTCAAATGGTCACCACCCGCATGACGAATGGAATGTCTTCGGATCTCAAGTATTTTCATAAACATCACATCAAAGATAAAGAATAGTCATCCCGCCTGAGACGGCAGGCTGCGAAACGAACGATGGGGCGAAAGCCCAGCTTACCTTACGTTTTCTTCAAACTGTGTCGTGTCTTCGGTCAAGGCATCCAGAATTTGATGGAGGTCGCGTGCTGCTTCATTCAACCAGTTGACGGTGTTCTTGAATTCCTCAGGGCTGATCTCTTCCGGCAGGCAGTTACAGATCTGGTCCTCGGCGGTCCGCAGCAAATGCGCGGAAGATTCCACCGTGATGATGGGTCTGAGCAGTTCGCGGCGCAGGGCGATCAACTTTTGCTCCGCGCTTGCAGTGCCATACTTTTTGCGAAGTTCATCGAAAATAGTCATAACGTTCTCCTATTCCATCGCGCCCAGCACCAACGCCAGGAGCGTCATTCGCATTACAACACCGTTGAAAGCCTCCTGCCAGTATCGCGACCAGCGGGTGATATCCACATCGGTGGGAATCTCATCCATGCGCGGCAAAGAATGCAGCAGGATCGCATCAGGCTTGGCTTTCTTTTCAAGCAGTTCACGCGTGATCTTGTAATTGGCGGGCGTCAGGTTCACTTCTGATCCGCGCTCATCACGAGACTTGGTGTAATCAGGCTGCACCACCGGCTCGACGAGGATCACATCCGCTTCGCTGATCGCCTTCTCAATATGGTCAACTTCCTTAAAGTTCACACTGTATTGTGCCAGCTCCTTCTTGAAGTCGTCGGTCAAGCCCATATCGGGCGGCGAGACGAAGGTGATCGGGCAATCGAATTGGCTGAGAGCATAGCCGAGGGAATGCATGGTCCGCATGCGCATGTCGCCAACTGCCAGCCACGTGAGACCATCAATGTGACCCTTCTCGCGCAGCACAGTGTACAAGTCGGTGAGGATCTGGGTGGGATGTTCCCCCCAACCATCGCCGCCGTTGATCACAGGAATGCTTGCCCATCGTGCGGCTTCATGCGGCGCGCCCTGCTGGAAGTGGCGCATCACGATCACATCGCCATAGAACTCCAGCATCTTCACCGTATCCTTGATCGACTCCTGATAGAAGTCACCAGCGCGCGTCATCTTCGGGTCGGCGAAACCAACCACATGTCCGCCGAGGCGGTGCATGGCGGCTTCGTGCGCCAAACGCGTGCGCGTGGACGGCTGATAGAACGCCGCAACCAGGGTCTTCTCCTTGAGCATATCCACGTTTCGACGCGAACGCGCAATGGGTTCCATCTGTTGCGCCACCTCGAAGACGTGGAAGAACTCATTCCGCTCGAACTCCTTGAGCGAAAGGATATCCCGACCAGCAAAACTACGCATACGAACCTCCTATTCAATTGTCAAAGGACAATGACGACGAACCTCCTTTATCGTATTTCTAAGATTTTCGGCGCTTCTTTCTTCACCGATAATTGATTCTGCCCATTAGACAGTTTCTCACTTCGAATTGCTTACTTCACTTTTTGCGCCAACATCTTCGGGAACAACGCATAGAATTCCGTGGCAGCCACCACATCATCCAACGACACCTGATCGATGATGGTGTGAGCATGGATCTCATCGCCGGGACCGAACCCGATGGACGGAATGCCCGCCTTGCCCGCCCAATACGTCCCGTTCGTGGAGAAGCTCCACTTGCCGGTAGGACGAGTCTCATTCCACAACTCGCGGACAGTATCCTGCCCGGCTTGCACGATCGGGTGCGCTTCTTCAAGCGCCCAAGCGGGATAATACTTGTCCACAGGGAAGACAAAGCCTGTGTAAGAAGGCTCATCGTAGAACATCTCTTCCACCTTGATCTGGTCACGCAAATAACCAGGGATCAAGTCTTTGACCTGTTGAACCGCTTCCTCTTTTGTTTCGCCAAAGGTCAGGCGGCGGTCAATGAAGATGGTAAAGCCATCCGGCACGGCATTGATGGACGCGGTGCTGATACGGGTATCCGTCACCATAATGGTGCCTTTGCCGAGGAATTCATGTGTCTTCAAATGGGCATCCAGATCGCGAATGCCGGAAATGACCGAAAGCATTTTGTACAAGGCACTATCACCAAGATGATGAGATGCCGCATGCGCCGACCTACCCGTGGACGTTACCTTCAACTCCACACGTCCCTTATGTCCGCGATAGACCTGCATACGAGTCGGCTCGCCGATCACCACGAAATCAGGCTTGATCTTCGGATCCACTTCAACGAAGGTATTCGGGGCAATGCCGTCACACCATTCTTCCATGTTCCCAAAATAATAGGCAGTGGTACCTTCCAATAAACCAAGTTCTTTTGCAAACGCCAAGCCATAGATCATGCCCGGCGTGGAACCTTTTTCGTCACAAGCGCCGCGCGCATAAAGAATACCGTTCTCGACCTTGCCTTTGAACGGATCCCATTCCCAAGACGAGGCATCGCCAATACCCACAGTATCGATATGCGAGTCATAGACGATGACGCGCTTGCCATTGCCAATACGTCCCATGATGTTGCCCATCTTGTCGAAGCGGACCTCATCAAAACCAAGCTTGTTCATCTCAGCGGCGATACGCTCACCCACTTCCTTCAACTGCGAATCCATGGAAGGGATGGCGCAAATATCGCGCATGAATTGAATGATATTCTCGCGGTTTTCTTGAACTTTCTTTTTGATTTCCTGCATAGTCATTGCACCTCTTGAGTGAATTTTGATTGGTACGCCTTACAAATTAAATCTAGCTCGTTCCCACCCGTCTGACAATATGGAAATGGAAATAGCCGGGAATAAAATAGCTCAACGAATAATCCACCACGCTGCCTTCGGCATTGAACAAACGGGCATGGAAGTGCAGCAACACATCGCCGCGCTGAATTTCGAGCGGTTTGGCAACATCTGCCGAGGCGCCAATGGCGCTGACGTTGGCTCGGGAGGTGGTCAATGGGTCGCCGCGGGAAAGCAAAAGGTCGAGCACCGAGCCGTTGAAATCGGAGGAAAGGTCTCGCGCCTGCAATATCGATTCAGGCAACGTATCCACCAGATAGGCAACCGGGCGGTTATCGGCACGGATGACACGACGCACGCGCGTGACCTTCGAGCCTTCGGGAAGGTTAAGTTGGGCAGCGAGATCAGCATCGGCTGAAACCGATTCGATATTCAAATCACTGACCGATACTTCAAGCCCCTGACGCCGCGCAATCGTCTCCAGACTTTCCAACACTTCAAGCCCGCTGTCGAGAGCCTGCACTTTGCCTACCACAAACGTACCCGAGCCCTGCCTGCGACGAATGAGTCCCTGTGTTTCAAAGGAACGCATTGCCTCGCGCAAGGTGGCACGCGAAACGCCAAGCTGCTTCGCAAGGTCTGGCTCGGAAGGTAAACGCTGCCCGGCGGGTGTCTTATTGATCAGAGTCGCAAGGTCAGATTGCAAACGTTGAAAAGGGAAATTCGCCATATTTTTCTCAATCTTCCAGTACAGGGATGAAGTCGAAGCGGGTCACATCCACCAATCCCTTATCTGAAATACGAAGTTGAGGGATGACCACCAGCGCCATCAAACTTAATTGCATGTTCGGGTTGTTCAGTTCGCTTCCGCACATCTTGAAACCTTCAAGAACTGTTCCCGCTTTCTTCGCCACAATATCCGCACGTTCATTAGACATCAACCCGGCAATGGGGAATTCCACCAGTCCAATGACACGTCCATCCAACACCACCACCTGCCCTCCGCCGCATTTTGCCAGCTCATTGGCAGCCATTGCCATGTTTTCATCATCATTACCAACCACGATCATGTGATGACTATCATGCGCCACGGTTGAGGCAATGGCGCATTTGCGGGTGAATTCAAATCCCTTCACCAAGCCCACCACAACTTTACCGGTTGCCTTGTGTCGTTCAACCAAAGCGATCTTCGCCAGATCCTGATGAATATCCGCTTTGACTTCGCCATTCTCGGCTTTAACCTTTATTTTGAGATGACGGGTTGGCGCCTGATTTTCAATCACCCCGATGACATTCGCCTCAACTTCGGATCCGTTAGCGGCTCTTGTCCGAAGGACAAAATCAACCGCTGTGAGTTTTTTCTTCAAATGAATGGAGTTGGTCGCCCATTTGGGATACTTCACCACAGGCAGTTTCACCTGCCATTCGCCGTTCTCGGCAATGACCTGTCCCTTGGCAACCACCAATTCGGCTTTGAAGTTCATCAAGTCTTGCACCAGCACAATATCCGCCCACCTGCCGGGAGCGATCATGCCCATATCTTTACTCACGCCGAAATGCTCGGCGGTGTTGATGGTCATCATCTGGATCGCCGTCATGGGATTCAAACCTTCACTGATGGCATGACGCAACACCCGATCCATATGACCTTCCTGGGTGAGCGTTTCAGCATGCGAGTCATCCGTGCAGAGCAGGAAGCGGCGTGAATCCAGTTTCTTTTCAGTGATGGCTTTCACCTGCGCCGCAACGTCAAACCAGGCAGAACCGTAACGCAGCATGGCTTTCATCCCCTGTCGGACGCGTGCAATGGCATCCTCCATGCGTGTGCCTTCGTGGTCATCTTCGGCACCACCTGCTACATAGCCATGAAACGGCAGACCGAGGTCTGGCGAAGCATAGTGCCCGCCAATCGTCTTGCCAGCCGCATGCGTCGCGGACATTTCATCAAGCATCTTTTTATCGCTCATAAAGACACCGGGGAAGTTCATCATTTCACCCAAGCCAATGATGCCTTTCCATTTCATCGCCTCGGCAACCTCTTTCGGTCCAATGGAAGAGCCGGGCGTTTCCAGTCCCGGCGCAGACGGCACGCACGAGGGCATCTGCACCCAAACATGGATGGGCTGTTTCTGAGCCTCATCCACCATGAGTTTGACGCCCTTAAGACCGAAGACGTTCGCGATCTCATGCGGGTCGATGAACATGCCGGTTGTGCCGCGCACTGCCACCGCCCGGACGAACTCCGTCACCGTGACCATGCCCGATTCGACATGCATGTGCGCATCCAGCAGACCGGGGACAAGATACTTGTCCATTGCATCGATAACCCGGGTCTTCTTTCCGATCGTATGGCTCGCATCGTGCCCAACAAAGGCGACGCGACCCTGCACCACGGCAATATCCATATTCGGGATGATCTCGCCGGATTGCACGCTTACCCATTTCCCATTCCTGATCACAAGGTCGGCATGAGCACGCCCCATGGCAACATCGATCAGGGCGGCGGTCAACTTGGTGGAAGCGGTCATAACTACTCCTTCAAACCTGCATCAGCGAACTTTGAAAAATGCTGTGATGATCAATAAATGCTTAGAGACCGGCGAGCACAAGCCTGAATAAATAATAGATCAAATATCCAAGCACGGGCAAAGGCAGGATCCATGAAAAAAGCGTGTCTTCCTGCGCAATGGCATATGCGCCCAATGCCGGAAACAATGGCATCAGACGCAGGAAGATCCCTCCCCAATCTGTCCATGAGCCGGAGACGAATGTGGCAGGAATGGCAAATAACGCCGCGAACAACATCATGGCTGGTTCCTTACGTACAACTGCAAGCAGCATTAGCATCAACGAGATGCCCGCCACCACAACGCCGGGGATGCCAAGGGCAAGCAAGACGATCGTATTGGTTACAACACTCATTTTTTATTTCTCTCCTTTATCCATTAAGTAGACGTTTGGCTGCCTTATTATGTTTTTCGATCAACTTTATTTGATCCACTGTGACGAGTTGACCTTCTTTGACCACGAACTTGCCGCCCACCACGGTGTAATCCACATTGAAGGTTTGACCG
This sequence comes from Anaerolineales bacterium, assembly GCA_037916115.1. Taxonomy (GTDB): domain Bacteria; phylum Chloroflexota; class Anaerolineae; order Anaerolineales; family Villigracilaceae; genus Villigracilis. Next base: position 1,286 of record JBAIYF010000677.1, on the reverse strand, counting down.
AAGACAATGGCTGAGACGGGGTCGTGCATGCCTGCATAACCGAGCTTGTTCAAATTCACGGCAAAGAAGTCGGCACATTTTCCAACTTCCAAACTTCCAATATCGGTACGTCCAAGGACCGCCGCACCACCACGTGTGCCAAGATGCAACGCTTCGCGCGCTGTCATCAATTTTCGATTGGGGTCGTTGGAGAGGGAATAACCCGTCAGTCCTTCTTTGACTCGCGAGACGAGCATGGCATTTCGCACTTCTGCAAGGAGATGCGAGCCGTCGTTGGAGGCGGAACCGTCCACGCCTAAGCCGACGTTCACGCCGGCTTTCCGGTATTCCTTGACCGGAGCGATCCCTGACGCCAATCGCATATTCGAAGTGGGACAATGCGCCACGCCGCAGTTATGTTTGGCAAAGACTTTTATCTCTTCGTCGTTGACCCAAACCGCATGCGCAAACCAGACGTCATCCCCCACCCAGTCCACTTCTTGCATATAGCCTACTGGACGATGACCGAACATCTGCATACAGAATTGTTCTTCATCTTCGGTTTCAGCTAAATGCGTGTGGAGATGGACGCCGTATTGTCGCGCCAGCTTGGCAGACTGTTTCATCAAGTCCGATGTGACGCTGAACGGCGAGCATGGCGCAAGTACAACTTGAGTCATCGCGCCGGGGTTGGCGTTGTGATATTTTTCGATGAGGCGCTGGGAATCTTTCAGGATGGAGTCTTCGCTATCGACAACGGAATCCGGCGGAAGCCCGCCTTTGGATTCGCCGAGCGACATCGAGCCGCGTGACGCTTGCAGACGAAGTCCAACTATTTTAGCGGCGTCAATTTCATCGTCAAGCTTCGAGCCGTTGGGGAAAAGATAAAGATGATCGGATGCGGTCGTGCATCCCGATAAAGCCAGTTCGGAGAGTGCAGTCTGCGTTGAGATGAAAATATCGTCGGCGTTCATGCGCGCCCAGATCGGATACAACGTTTTGAGCCAGTTGAAAAGATTTGCATTTTGGGCAGCGGGAACGGCGCGTGTGAGGGTTTGATAAAAATGATGATGTGTGTTGACGAGACCGGGCAAAACGACATGATCTTTAAGATCAAGCACTTCATCCGCAGACTGCGACAGTTCGCTCATCGCGCCGACCTGCTCGATGAAACCATCGTGTATAAAAAGGCCACCGACAGGAATTTCCCGCTGGTGGTCATCCATGGTGACGATATGGGCATTTTTGATGAGAAGAGTTGGCATGCTGCCTGCCAGGTTTTAGAGATTGGATGGGGTTGTGTAGTT
>JBAIYF010000676.1:0-2906 GCA_037916115.1 Anaerolineales bacterium | reverse complement strand
AGAATCTCACGGTGTTGAGATTTTCCTCGTTTTATCCTTTATGTTTGTAAAAAAAGACCTAAATTAAGTTGTATAACATCAGTAGAAACCATACAACTGGCACAATGGAAACAATGGATGTGATCTGTGCTACCAAATTCCAGTTCTTTTTGTAGGCGACCCAGGTAAAAATTACCATACCCAGAATGATGAATGGGTAGGCGTATATGGCTGCTCGATAGAGAAAATATGAAAAGTCCTTCTCGGCTGGCGGGTAAGACATCATTGCGCAAAGCACCAAACTTGCCCACGGCAAAAGCGACCCAAGCGCAAGGATATTTGAAATGGTGATCCAGGTTGCCAGAAGGGTACGGGACGCAGACTTTGGGGCAGGGACAGGCGTGGGTTCATCAGATGTGGACATGCATAACCTCGTGAAATTTTTATTTGTATTAATTTCTGTAAGCATATTCAATAATTCAGCGGTTGGCAATGTTACCTTTTTCTTACTTTCTGTTATCCTTTTTATATGAACTTCTCCCGCATCACCGATGACCTCTTCATCGGCACCACGCCCCATAAAATGGATTACGACACGTTGCGGGATTTGGGTGTGCGCCTTGTGCTCAACATGCGCTTCGAGCGCATGCCCCACCGCGACCCGCATCCGACTCCCATTGAGCGGCTCTGGCTCCCAACCTTTGATACGCCGCTGATACCGATTCCCATCCGTCTGCTCATGCGTGGGGTGAAGGCAGCGCTTGAGGTGATTCAAAGCGGCGGTAAGGTCTATGCTCATTGCGCCTATGGCGCTCACCGTGGTGTGACGATGGGAGCCTGCATCCTCATTGCGCAGGGGATGAGTCCGTTCGAGGCGATGGAGTTGATCAAGTCCAAACGTCCGCAAGCCGACCCGGATGCGTACTACATCCGTCCGCGCATATTGAAGTTTGCGCGCGAGTGGGAATTAATTCACCACAGATAAACTCAGATGAACACTGAGGGTTTGATAAATATCTGATTGATCTATATTCATCTGTGGTTAAATTCTTGAAATGAAACGTCTCGCTCTTTTGACTTTATTCGTTTTGACTGCCTGCTTGTCTGCACCAGAGGATACACCGCAAGCGCCTCCGACTCAGCCCGCAGCGGGTACGCCCACTCGAAGCGTCCCTACGCCGCGATATGACACTCCCATGCAAGGACCGGTAGTCACCGTCACCACCGAGGCGACGGCGACTCGAAGCCCCACGTCCACGCCGACGCTCGAAGCGACAACGGTCACAGCGACGGCAGAGGACAATGCGTGGATGAGTCTCCCGGTCCAGCCGGAGCCGGGGGCAAATCTGCGTGCGATCTACGAAAAAGGCTTGGCGCTTGGAAATGATCCCAATGCCTTTTCCATTTTTGGAGATTGTCAGGCGGAGCCGCAGGAATTTTTAGGCGTGTACGATACCGATGCGGCGCTGGTGGCGAGCCTCTCGCCGGAGTTGCAGGAGACGGTTGCACATTTTGCGGGCTCGTTCGAGCGCGTCAGCCCAACGGCGCAAGATGGCACCACACCCGGCGCGTTGTTGTGGGACCAGTGGCATCGCGGACAGTATGGCTGTCAGTTCGGGGAGACGCCTGTGACGTGTGAGTTGCGCGTGCATCGTCCGTCGTTCGTCATCATTCAAATTGGTTCGCATTTTGAATCACGTAACACTGAATATTTGCGGCGTGTCATCGATCAATTGCTGGAGCAGGGTGTGGTTCCCATCCTCGCCACCAAGGCTGATAACCGTGAAAAAGATCATCGCGTCAACCGCGATATGGCGCTGCTTTCTGCTGAATACGACCTTCCATTATGGAATTTCTGGGCGGCGGTTTCCGACCTGCCCAACCGCGGACTGTTCACCCGCAAAGACCGTCCGCTGCAGGGTGATATTTATTTGACGGATGAGGCGAAGGTGATTCACCGCGAGACCGGTTTGCAGGCGTTGGATATTGTCTGGCGCATGGCAACAGGGAAATAAAAAGGACACTTTGTATCGTGCCCTTTTGAGTTTGCTATGCGATTGCTGTTTTGTGGAATAGGATCAACTGCTCGATGAATTGCTTTTGCCCTGCGGCATAGTGAGTTGCCAACGTGTTCAGGCGAAAGACCGCCTTTTTCCCATCATTGAACTCGAATGCGATCATTTTCTGATTTAGGAAACCGCTCGGCTTGATGGACTTGATGTCTGTCAGGGGAATCTGGGTGGTTTGCTTGTTGACCATTTTCAATGAGGCGAGTCCCATTTCGGTGGCGATCAGGAAGAGATGCTTGCGGGTGAGGGCGGCGAAGAAGTAGCCGTCGCCGACCAGGCTCAAGCCGCCGCTGATGATCACACTGCTCACAGACTGGGTGAAGAGAAAGCCTGTGAGTTCGATGCCTTCACCGGGTCCGAGCAGAGGCGCAAGTTCTTTATGCACAAATTCATCGTATTTGTGCATCATAATTCCTTCATGATCTCATCTTTTTTACGTTCGTATTCGATTTGTGAGATCAGGTTTTGGTCGCGCATTTCTTTAAGTTCTGCCATGCGTTCGAGCGGCGTCTTGTCTTTGCCTTTTGAAGGTAGACCAGCGCCTGCCAATGAAGCCGGGGCAGGTTTTTCACCAAGCAATAAGTTTCGCGCCACTACCAATAAGATCACAAAGGAAACAAGTGAAGCCATCAACCCAGTTAAAAGGACGGCTTGGGGAGTAATTTCGGTTCCATCGCAATAGACATGCACCGACCAAAAGGTTTCACCGGGCCTGTAGGAAGAGCGGGTCACTTCAACAGTTTGTTGACCACTGCTGCATAAAATGGGTTTCGTAATATTCGTGACAGACGGAAAGAACGCCGTAGCCAGGGTTGTGAAAATGGCATAGCCAAGGAACAAGCTAATAAAAAACAAAAT
>JBAIYF010000675.1:0-3573 GCA_037916115.1 Anaerolineales bacterium | reverse complement strand
AAGATATCGTCAACTTTGATTGGGACGGCGACCTGCTGTTCTTCCTCAACAGCAACAAACGCAACGGCGGTTTTGGAGACCTTGTACTGTACAACCTCTTCACACACAAAGCCGAAAGCGCTGCCCCGTACGAAGGCAACTGCTGCTACCGTGACGCCGCCTTCAGCCCCGACAGCAGCCAGGTATTATTCGCATTTCAAGATATTCGCCTTGGAAGCGACAGCCCCATCCGGCTGTATCTCATCCCCACAGATTCGATCTCAGTCCAGCGTGTATTAGACCCGCTGCCCCAACTCCCCGCCGATTTCTTCACAGACCGCAACGAAGCGCCGCAGCCGGTTCTGCGCCCGGCACAGCCCTAAAGAGACTGCACGATCTCCTTCACCAATCCCGGTCCACGATAGACCAAGCCCGTATACACCTGCACAAGCGCCGCCCCCATCTCGAGGCGGCGTTTTGCATCGTCTGGATTCATAATGCCGCCCGCGCTAATGACCGGGATGCGCCCGTCTACAAGTTTCAAAGTTTGACGAAGAACCGCCTCACTCTTAACGGTGAGCGGACTGCCACTTAAGCCGCCTGTTTCTCCCTTTGAGTCTGATCTCAATCCCTCGCGCCCCAAAGTCGTGTTCGTGACGATCACACCATCCATGCGTGTGTTGAGGATGGCTTCCAACGCATCACCCAATTCTGCTTCGGATAGATCCGGCGCAAGTTTAACGAGGATGGGAATGCGCCGCTTGTAATTTTGCTGTTCGATCAGACGCTGTTGGTGCAGCTGCGAGAGTAATGCTTCCAATGCTTCGCGTCCCTGCAAACTGCGCAAACCAACCGTGTTCGGCGAGCTGACGTTGACCGTCAGATAATCTGCCTGCCCGGCAAAGTTCTGCAGCAGGGATAAATAATCCAGCACGGCTTCTTCGTTGGGCGTTTCTTTATTCTTGCCAAGGTTCACACCCAGCACCGTATTCCAGTTAATACGTTTAGCAGTGGATTCCTGCGATATACCCGCCGCTCGCGCCAGCCAATTGACACTCGACTCCGCCCGCAGTTTCGATTGCACATATTCCGCCCCGCGTGAAGGAAAACCCATGCGGTTGATAACACCTTCATCCTCCACCAACCGAAACACGCGCGGACTCGGATTGCCCGGCTGCGGCTTGGGCGTGACCGTGCCGATCTCCACGTGCCCAAATCCCAAGGCAGCCAGTCCGCGGATGGCGATGGCGTCTTTGTCGTATCCCGCCGCCAACCCAACCGGATTCTTGAACGTCAGCCCGAAGACAGTCACCGGTTTGGATGGAGTGCGATAGATCAGGTTCAGCAGGAGGCGGGAGGGGGCGAAATTTCCGGCGAGGTGCAAAGCTTGAAGCGTAAGCGCATGCGCACGTTCCGGGTCGAGGCGAAAGAGCAGGGGGCGAAGGAGTCTAAACATGAGGTCAGGGCAGGTTGGGGGTCTGGTCGTTTTGGAAGGTGTAATCCCCTGTGGCGGTAACACCGGCACCGAAACCACATTCAAAGTCTGCTCCGGTTTGGGTCACTTGTACATTAGTTTTGGTAATGCTGAAGCGCAGCTCGCACGGACCAAAGCGGTCAGTCTTGAATAAGCCGACATTCGGTTCGCTCCATTCGAACTCGCCCGAGAGCGTTCCCTGGTTGTATGAGGGCGCGCCGCGATTGCAGTTGACGTAAAAACTGGGAGAAGGGGCGTCCTTGATCTCAAGGATACAAACCGCGCCATTCTCGAAAGTTTGTGTGGCATAGGTGCCACTTCGAATGGAATTGACTTGTATGGTCGGCGCAAGGGTGGCTGTTGCCGCCGCTGGCACTGCCGTCTCCGTTGCAGATGGTGAGCCTGCGCCGCAAGCCAGTGCAGACAGGCTCAATAATAAAAGGATGGAAAGTTTCCGCAACATTAGCCAGCCTTCAGGAATTCGCGTGTCTGCTCGATCTTAGACTTATCCACAGCCCCTGTGGATTCCCAGTAATCCAACAACTGTGTAATGGTCAGTACGGCGTACAAGTTGTAGCCCGCCTGCTCCAGTGACTCTTTCGCGCCGGATTGTCTATCAACAAGCACGACAATGTCTTTCACGACCAGCCCGACCCCGGTCAGTTTTTCGATGGCTTCGAATTTGCTTCCGCCCGTGGTGGCGAGATCGTCAATGACCACAACCGTTTCACCAGCATGATACTCGCCTTCGATCTCGGCTTTGGTGCCGTAGGTCTTTACTTCCTTGCGCGGATAGATCATGGGGTAATTGCCTGCCAGCGAAACCGCCGTGGAAATTGGAATGGCGGCATAAGGCAAGCCTGCTATGCGGTCGAACTTTAGATCCTTCAATAACGGCAAATAAGCATCGCCGATCTGTTTCAATAATTTTGGGTATGTGATGATCTGACGCAAGTCAATGTAAATAGGCGATTTCAAACCAGACTTGAGCGTAAATTCGCCGAACTTGATACAGCCAGCTTCGAGCAGTCCATCGGCGAGTTTCGATAATTCGGTATTCGATATTCGTTTTTCGTTCATGATGAAATGTCTCCTTGATTATTTATTCTTTTGGATCGTGCTTCGAATTTGGAGTATCGAATCCCGGATCTCTGCCGCGGCTTTGCCGGGGTTATCGGCGCGCGAAATGGCGCGCGAAATGGGAAGCAAAATCCCTTTGCCGTCGGCACGCAAACCGGCTTTGAGCGTGATCTCAAGTTCGCCGCCTTGTGCGCCGACGCCGGGTGAAAGGAACCATAAATCCGGCACGGCGGCGCGGATCATTTCCATGATCTGCGGGTGGGTCGCGCCAACCACAATGCCCACGTTATTTTTTTCGTTCCATTGTTGGGCAAGTTTCGCTACATAGATATACAACGGCATGGGCATGTCTGATCCCATCGGCATCACTAATAAATTCTGCAAGTCCATTGAACCGGCATTGGATGTTTTGCAAAGCAGAAAGACGCCCTTCTGCTGGTAATTGAGAAAGGGCTCGATGGAGTCTTTGCCGAGATAGGGATTCAAGGTGATGCAGTCTGCGCCGAGATGATCAAAAGCGGATTTGGCATACGCTTCGGCTGTGGATGAAATGTCGCCGCGCTTCGCATCCAGGATGATGGGTATGCGCGAACCCATTCGATCTGACTCTTCGTTGATGGCTTCGATGACGCGCTTGAGTTCCGTCCAGCCTTCGGCGCCGAATACTTCGAAGAACGCGGCGTTGGGCTTGAAGGCTGCGGCGTAGCGAGAGGTCTGTTTAATGAGATTCAGGCAAAAGTCGCGGGCAGAGGCGGCAGTGGGATGTGGAAGGTCTGAGACGTGTGGGTCGAGTCCTACGCACAGGAGGGAGGAGCAGTCATCCACCCGTGTTTCCACAAAAGAGAAGAAGGTTTCCATAGTGTCCTTGGTATAAAAAATAAAATCCCGAAAGGCATTGAAAACCTTTCGGGACTATTTTACTCAATGAATGTATCCCACTTGTTATTATCCTCCATCCACTTTTTGAAGACGCCGGTGAGTTGGTCCCAGTAGTATGGGTCCCAAATATCTGCGCCATAGCCGCGGCACTCAGGGATGAA
>JBAIYF010000674.1:0-9415 GCA_037916115.1 Anaerolineales bacterium | reverse complement strand
CCAACTCGGAACTTGTCGATTATCAGAAAAAATTTGCGCAGATCTGGGCATCCCAAAAGGAACCGGTCGTCCTGAGCAAATTGATCGACGAGCACAGCAACTCGGCATTTGGTGTCCGCGCGATCGGGTATTATGCCCAACTTGCCAAGCTTGAAAAACCCGAGCAAACACAAGTGGCGCAATTATTGTTCAGCCACGAACAATTCGACCTTTCAAAAGACCTGTATGATGGGCTGGAAAAAAGCGGCAAACTCAGCTTCGAAGACCTCCTGTATTACGGCGCGGCGATCTCCTACGCCTCCCCCGATGTCTCTGGCGCAGATCGAGGGCTGAAACAGATCGAAAAAGCGCGCGCCATGGCAAAAAAGAAGATGGATACCAAAGGCACAGAACTGGAAGGCTTGAAGGAATATTCCTACGCCACCCAGCATGTGGCGTCCACCCTGTTTTGGAAGTGGAGCCTCACCCGCGACGACGTTGACCTGCAAAAAGTGATCGCCGAAACGCGCGATGCCATCCAGTTGATCGAAGACCTGCGTGAGAAAGGCGAGGAGGTTCCGCTGGGACGTTACGCCCTGAACCTGCTGCGCTACGCCATGTATCTGCGCATTGCAGAGAACGACCCCAACCGGCTCGATACGGAAAAGAACTTCCAGAAGATCATGTCGCTCAAGCCGGGCAGCGAATTGAGCCCGTCCGCCTCCTACCTGCGCTGGTTTCAGGTCTTCATCCTCGCAGACATGGGCAAATACGACGACGCCCAAAAACGCGCTCAATCCGCCATCACGCTCGACATCCGCTATGCCGCCAAGGAAGAAGAGACCGAAGTCGGCAGGCGTCAATATTCCGAGCTGCGCCGCCTGCTCGAGAGCTTCTCACGCTACTGGCGCGACCCCAAATCCATTGCCAGGGTGTCCCAGATCATCAACTCCGCGCACATCGACTAAATACACGAAAGGCTGCCCGGCTTCAAAGGGCAGCCTTTTTTGCGAACCACGCCCCTTATGACCCAAGTCTTCAACCCGCCTTTTTATCTAAAAAATACTTTTACCCAAACCCTGCTCGCCAGCAGCAAGCTCGGCACACGCGGGAAGAATCCCATGCTGGCTGCCGCCCGCGAAGTGATCCTGCACATCGGCGACGTTCGCCTGCAAGGCTTCTATTCGCCTCAATCGGACCGTGAGCCGCTCGGCGTCTTCATGCTTTTACATGGCTGGGAGGGGAGTGTCAACTCCGCGTACATCCTGCGCACCGGCAAATTCCTGTACGAGAGTGGTTACTCCGTCTTCCGCCTGAACTTCCGCGATCACGGTGACACCCACCACCTCAACCCCGGTCTCTTCTATGCGATCTTGTTGGATGAGGTCTTCGGCGCGGTGCAGCAAGTCTCACAATATGAACATGCTCTCCCTTTTTATCTGGCGGGCTTTTCCATGGGCGGCAATTTCGCTCTGCGCATTGTTCGCAGAGCCGCCGAAACGCCCATTCCAAACCTCAAGCATGTCTTCAGCGTCAGCCCTGTGCTCGACCCTGAAAAGTCCACGTATGCCATTGATAATTATCCGCTACTGCGAAAATACTTCCGCAAAAAATGGGCAGGCTCCATGCAGAAAAAGCAAAGCCTCTTCCCAGACCTCTACCCGTTGGACGATGTCTACCAACTCCAGACCATCGCCGAAATGACCGCGCTGATGCTGCAGCGCTACAGCGAATTCGACAACCCATCTGATTATTTTCGCAAGTACGCCCTCACAGGTGATGCGCTGGCAAATATCAACGTCTCTCTTACCATCATCACCGCCCAGGACGATCCCATCATCCCGGTACAGGATTTTTACAACCTAAAACTGCCGCCTGTGGCAGAACTCATCATCCAGCCGTACGGCGGGCACAATGGCTTTCTGGAAAGTTTATCCGGCAAGGTATGGTATGAGAAGAAGATAAAAGAAAAACTGCTTCTCTCTTCTTGAAAAGGTAGGTTCTCAAATATAGTCTTGTGCCGTCTGACAAAAAACACCCCATGCAGGGGTGTTTTTGTGTGTGCAACAAATTGTTTTAGAGCTTTCCAAAGGCAACGCCTTTGTACGTCCACCCGCAGGAAGCAATAATTTCTTGAATGGGCTTTTTGATCTCATTCGTGTTGAAATGATAGTTGTAGACCACACCCGGTTTTAATTCCTCGGTAAAGGCGTATGCTTTGCCAAACTCCACGGAGGTCATTTGCCCCTGGAACTTTGAAACCGCCAGTGAGAGCGACGGCACCCCCGCGCGCCATTCCACAGTATATTCTTCGTCTTTGGTGCGCAATTCATTCTTTGCCGGGTCGAACTTCATATAAATGCGAAAGACTTTCGTGATGTTCGCCTTGGCGAATAGCTCATACCATTTGGCATCCACGATCTTCCACTCGGCGATCAGGTCCACACCTTTTTCCCTGCCGTCGATGATCTGGTACGGCGCTGTTTCGCGGTTCAGTTCCATGATCTTTGCCCGCACCTCATCGATTGAGAGCACAGGCACGTTCTTATTTGCTTTTTTACCAAAACCAAAGAGTCCCATAATATTTCCTTTCGAGTTGAACAACTTTTTAATTATAAGACCGAATAAAGGAGATATTCAAATTGCCTGCCCTTGTTTTTTGCCGCACACGTATAATTGCCATAAGCAACCCAACAACAGATAGGATAATGCGATGAAGCCCACTTTAATGGTAAGTTACTCGCGTCAGCAGATCCCGTTCGTAGATGCCTTTTATAAAGACCTGGTCAAAGCTGGGTACGACGTTTGGTTGGATTATCAGCGTCTCGTCCCGTCGGAGCCCTGGTTCGATCAGGTCACTGCCGGGGTGAAGAATTCCGATATCATCTTATTGGTTGTGTCCAAAGATTCAATGATCTCAAAGAACGTTGAGAACGAATGGACAATGGCATTCAAAGAGGGGAAACGTGTGATCCTGGTGCTTTTTGAAGCTGCCCCGCTCATGAGCGAACAATTGAAACAATGCGAATATGTGGATTTCCGCACCAATTACAGGGCAGGTTTGAAGCGACTTAAGGCGCTATTGAATGGCGAACCGCAACCGAATGAACACCGAGCACCCATTCCAGAAAGTGGATTTAAGGCATCTGCTATCTTTTGGGTTACCTTTGTTGTCAGTGTGTTGCTCGCGGTTGGCTCCCTTTCTGCAATTTGGACGTTCTTCATCCCGTTTATTTTAATGCCTTTGCCAGTGCGGATTATCCGGCGTGATTACAACTTTTCTCAGGTCGGACCGACCCTGATTCTGACGCCGTTCTTTTATATAGTTTCAGAAGCCATTTTGAAAAGTGAAGGCAATATATTTTCTCTCCTGCCGCAATTTGTATTTACCCTTGGGGTTATCGCCGCATTACTGGCTTGGGTCTTGTTGGTGTTGTTATTAACACCTGCCATGCGTTTGCGTGCCCGTCCCGAAGCGGTTCCGGCCCGGGTGGTCAATCGTACAAGGATGGTTGAGGAGGCGGAACTTCGATCTGTTAAGTTCTTTATTGATCATGCTCCTGAAGATGGACGCTATGCGGAAAAGCTGCGTCATGTTCTTGAAAAACACAGGCATGAATATGTGGAGGGAGATAAGAACCCTCAGGCAGTTTTTGTCCTGCTTTCCATACACAAAAATAAAACGGTCTATAAGGCGGGGAATGGCTTGTCGTTGTTTCCGATCGTTTTGCAGAAACCGGGCAATATCGACGGTGAATTGGGAAAGATCCAATGGCTGGATTTCCGCCGTGGTATGAGAAATTTGGATAAGATCGCCACACTTCTACCCGAACCGGAAAAACTGGTTCGGGTGCTGGCTGTCCCACCTTCCGGCAGGCAGGAGGTTTTCCCCCTGATTATCAACGCCCTGCAATTTTTCTATCTCATCACGGGTGTGCTGGGGGGCGGCGGGTTATTAATAACGATTCTTTCTCTGACTCGACTGCAATTTTTAGGACAATTACAGTCAAATATTTTTTATAATACTCTGGCTGGGGGTATCAATGGGCTGCTATTGTTTGGAGCTGTGTTCTATTGCGTAAATACTCTGCGGACCCGTTCAGGTGGAATGGCTGCTGTTTATCCACTTTTGGTTCTCACTGTGTTTCAAGCAGTTTTGCATACTTTCAATGCCTTTATTTTGGGCTTTAGCTTCGAGGCAGAAACAGGTTCAAGACTTAGTAACCTTATCATCGATGCCGCCAATGTCAATCTTTTCGCCATTATCGCTTTTATTATTGGCTCGGTCATCATGCTGCCTTTTGTCGTCATAAACTGGATAGATATCTATCGTTGGCTGCCTGCAAACAATTCCAGTACCTTGACCCGCCTGGAAAAAGCGCTGCTTTTGTTCACGCCTGCAACTAGATCAAAATTTATTTTTCATATTTTGTTCCATGCCTCGGTGTTGTTTCTTTTTTTGGTTGAATGGCTTGTTACCATTGAAAGTTTTAACCAAATGGAGAGAAGCTTTATGTTGTTTTGCGTGGGAGTGCCAGTGACGCTTTTTGCCTTTCTCTTTCATTGGATGGCAATGCGCACACCGAAAAAAACGGATTGACTCTCTCTGTAGCAGCCTGTTCAGTTTGTTATCTTACATACCAGAACGCCCTGCAAAGCAGGGCGTTCTGTACACTTATTATCTTTTTATTGCTGTCCGGGCAGGTTGATTCAAGCAACAATGGGGATCTGGATCTCCAATCGGTCTTTGATGTTGTGCAGCAAGTTGTGGGCTTCGTGTTCGTTTTGCTTGAGGATGACCGCCTCAGCAAGTTTTCCGATCAGCCGGATGGGGACCTTGTACTCAACCTCGAGATGCAGGCGGGTTCCCTCAGGGATCTCCTCATATTCCCAGCAGAATATGCTTTCAATGCCTCTTGTGCTGCGGGTGATGTAACGTTTATTGGGGATGTATTCAGTGGTTTCAGAGGCGCCTTTGAAATGCATGCCAGCCATTTTGTAGATCCATTCGAAGTTCGAACCGCCGTTCGGGTTCGGAATTACATCGCGAATCTCCACCATGGCAGGCCAGATTTCCGGCAAATTATAGGGATCTGCCATGAATTTGAAGACTTTCTCCACAGGCGCACGGATAATGATGGTTTTATCGATCTTTGCCATACTACTTCACCTCCTTTCCAATCAAGAGTGAAAAACGGCAAATACATAAACTACCCCCGCCCGGACAATTCCATTGTAGCCCCCGATCTGGTGAAATTCAATATGGGCCGCCACGCAGTTGTTCGATCAGTTCGTTCATCTTGTCGTAGTGCGAACCTTTCCAATACACTTGTTTGCAGGCGGGGCATTGATGGAACTCATCAAAATACTGGCGGGTGAGTGGTTCAAGCAGGTGCAGCACCTGTTCTTTTTCCACTTTCTCCAGCGGATGATTGCACTTCAAGCAGCGATGAAAGGGTTGAATGCGTCCGGCAAGGTCAAAGCGCAAAATGCACTCTTTGAGCTGTTCCATCGAATCGAGCGAACGCAGGCAGTAGCCGTGCTCCACTTTTTTGCGCATCAACAGGCGGCGGTCGCGCGTCAGCAGAATGCGTCCCTGCTCGGCGACGATATCTGCCATGTCTGGGTCGTCGAAGTCGTTCTCGTAGAGGCAGTCGAAGCCGAGGGCACGGAGATGCGCGGTGAGTCGCCCCAGGTGACAGTCCAGTAAGAAGCGCGGCTCGGAGGCGAATCCGTTAGGGATGGGGAAGATACCCACAGTGTCGCCATCCTGGGTGATGAACTCCATCGCCTCCCGCTGACCGTTGACCTGCACCTCGCCAATTTCCGGGTGCGGCACTCCAAGCGACTCAGCCAAATGCTTGATGGACTGTTCGCCTTTGAATGCGACCGTAATCGCTCCATCTCGTTGACCTCGTTCTAAAAAATCATTCAACCTGCCATGAAAAATAAAGTGTGCTGTGCTCATGAGCTGATTATAGCCAGTAAAAGGAAGGGGCGGACAACCGTCCGCCCCAAGGCTATACCTGTATTGTTAAGAAATTTTACGGTGCAGGTTCTTCGATGTGCCAGTACGCGAGTGTGCCATTATCAGGATTTTCAAATTGGATGCTCCTGCCGTGGAAGCCGGGGGTAAGATCGATAACATCCTGTTCAAAGGACTGCACTCCCGGTATGGAGAAATCTGCCACCCAGATGCCGTTCTCATCTGCCTGAACCAGCCGCTGAGCCGAAATGGGCCCGTGTGAAGTGACCTCGACCCAGGTGCCTGCTTCAGCCAAACCAAAGACGGTATCCTCGTCAATATTTGTTCCTTCCCATGTCAATGATGTGATGTGGACAATGCGGGTGATCTCGGCGTTCATCATGGTAACCACATAGCCCGGCAAAATGCCGTTTGGTAATTCAGGAACGATGCTGATATCGAAGCAGGGCGCAATGCACCAGGTTGGTTCATCATTCACATTTTTCGTTTCAGTGTAAAGGAAGCCATTGGCGAGGTCATCATCTTCATCCACGTAAATGGTGACGGGCAAATCCGGGTTCCACAAGTGTCCATGTATTTCTGGGTGGGCTGGGACAACATGCAAAACAGATGGGTACCAAACGGCTTCCTCCAGGTGGAAGTTCACATTGGTTGCGCCGACTTGTATATTATTTTGCAGTTGTTCCATGAATGGGTGTTCACCGCAGAATTGGCGGCCGGCTGCGATGTTGTAACTTCCAAAGGGAACGTCGCGCAGGATATAAAAACCGTTCTCATCCGTGCAGGTTCCATAGCCGCCGAACTCCGTATCTACACCGATCCCACCAAGTGGATTGCCCAGGGTGTCGTATACATAACCGGAGATCGTGCCGATGCGATTAAATGTCAGGTCATTGCCTTGTTTGGTCATGACAAGCTTATGGGATGAGTCTTGCACATCACATTCCAAACCAAACCCGCCATTCCGGGGTTGTGCAAAAGAGAAGGCAAACAGGTTGATCTGATAGGCTCCATCTGCGAACTCGGAGAGGGAAACACCATAATCATAACCGTTTGGGCTGCCCGCAGAACCGGGCTCAAATGGATTCCACGGTAAAACATGTTGAGGGGTTTGGATCCAGTTCGAGCCATAGTTGTGCATTCCTCCCCAGTGGAAGGGGTCGATGCCGATCTGATAGAATCCAATTCCAAGGCTCGGTTGGAATTCGCCAAGTACGTCAGGAACGGCGTCCCAACCCAAAGTCACACTCGAACCGGGAACTAAGGCGGTGGTCAAGTTTATGGGGGCGGTTTGATTACAGCCCATCCAAATATCGGTAGACTCTGTGCCGGGGATGGGATCACCAAAGATATCCAACAGGGTGAATTTATATATACCACCGCTGATGGGTTGACCCTCCCGATCGGACACAAAGCGGAACCGTCCGACAAAATCTACATCAGGGCTGAAGATATCTGTATATTCCTGGGCTATAAATCTCGAACCATCAGGTGCTTCTACAAGCATGCCCGAGGAAACAATAATAGTGTAGGCTTCATAGACGGAGGAGATGCGTGCAGGTGTTTCCCCAACATCCAGGTGGGTATATACATCGCCTTGGAAACCCAATCCAATATCGCGCACACTTGGGCATTTCGTTACGCGGCGGTCATGATGGACTGCTGTCCATTCGCCGTTGCCAAAGCCCGTGCGCATGGCGCCTCCAGCTGCATCATCTTTCACGCTTTCGCCTCCCATACCGACCATCCCGGTGAAGCGGATGACAAACGGCTCACCTTCAGATGGAACCACTGTGCTGTAAATACTTATATCGTATGCGTTGGCCTGCGGGTCGTACACAGCACGAATGGATAAAGGCATAAAGGCATTGGTCTCTGTGGTACGCATGCAGCCATTTGCATAATATGTATTTGCAGCGAGCGTACTTTCGCGCATATCGTTGACGTATAAAACCACATCCGTAAGAGGCTCCTCCCCGAAGAATGCTTCCACATTCCAGCGCCCGCGCAGATCGTTCACTCCTCCTGCAGCCGCCAGTGTGCCAGACATTGGCAACAACACCCATGTGATCAGAAGCAAACTGACCACAGTTCTTATGGTTTTCATGGCAATTCTCCTTTTGAATCCAAAAAGAACGGAAAAACACTTACAAAATTTCGCTAAATCTCACCCCCTTTCTCTCAATTGTCATTTTGCTCAATGAGATAGTGAAATATTCACCCCGCAAACTCCCTGCCAACCTTGTGTCAGTCTTCAGATACATACCTTCACTTTCTCTGAATTACCGACTTGCACTTTGTAACTTCATTATATAACTCGCGCCGCTAAATTCAACTGACTTTTGTAATAACTCCATTCCAAATAAAAATTATAGGACTGTAGTATGGTTGTCTGAAATAAAGCATCATCTATAATTTATCTGTTATGCACTGGAAATTTAAACACAAACTTTTACAGGATGCTCAAGTGAAGAAAATAATTTTATTAATCTCAGGATTGATGATGGCAGGAATGGCTTGCCAATCGCTGATAGAAACCCCGCCTCCAGCCAACCCGGTCACTGATTCAGCTACCCAAATCAATACTACACTGCAAGAGACTCCGCCAGTGCCAGGAACTGCCACACCCACGGCTGTGCCTGAAGGCATGATCTTCGTCGATTCGTTCGAGCAGGAAGTGTATCCATTCGTAGAGAATGGAAAATGCTCGTTGGGAGAAGCCATCTTTGCTGCCAATTCTGGCGAACCGAAAGATACCTGCGCGGCTGGCGTTCCCGGAAAATCCGTCATCAGCCTGATGCCCGGTGAATATCATTTCACGCAGCCCGACCAATCACCGCCGCAATTCGAATGGGCGGTCAGTTTTATGGACGTTGGTTCGGCCATGCCGCTCATTGTCTACCCGTTGACCATTCAAGGCAATGGGGCAACTCTTATCCGCGATGACGGTTCGGAATTGTTTCGATTCTTCGAGGTGATGGTCAATGCCAGCCTCACCCTCGAAAATATGACCCTGCAAAACGGCGACGTGCAGGATGACTGGGGCGGCGCGATCTATGCCTCCAACGCATCGTTGACCTTGGACCGTGTGCGCTTCTTGAACAACACAGCTGACAATGGTGGTGCAGTTTATGTAACCTTTGGCAGTCTTACCGTCACCGCATCGGAGTTTACCGAAAATCATGCATTCTTTTCGGGTGGCGGCGTTTATCTTGACTCGTCAAGATCATCCTTCCGTAATGCTCAATTTATTAGCAATACAACCGACGCACGCGGCGGGGCATTGTTTGCTGAAAGCGTTACACTTGTGATAGAAGATAGTCTCTTCCTGAAAAATATCACCAAAGGGACGCGCGGTGGCGCTCTGTTTCTTGAGCATGTCAATGTCAACATCCTGCGCAGTCAGTTCTACCAAAATCAATCTGAATGGGTTGGCGGTGCGATCTCCAT
>JBAIYF010000673.1:0-2618 GCA_037916115.1 Anaerolineales bacterium | reverse complement strand
TACCGAAACAGCCCTGCGTGCCAGTGAATCTCGGTTTCGTGGACTTTTTGAGCAGGAAAGTGACGCCGTTTTTATCTTTGGGCTGGACGGTCGGACACGCGATGCCAATCAGCGTGCAGCAGAAATGCTAGGGTACACACTGGAGGAATTGCAGGATAGCAAAGGCCGGGAATTTTTTGCAGACATCGGGCAACAGAGCCAGAAATCCTTTGAACGTCTGCTGGCAGGAGAGCGTATTCCGCTTTTGGAACGCACCCTGCGTAAAAAATCAGGCGACCCGCTTCCGGTAGAGATCAGCATTGAGTTGATCCGCGATGAAGACGGAAAGCCGATCCATGTACAAAGCATTGTACGAGATATTACTAAACGCAAACAGGTTGAAGATGCTCTAAAGCGTGCCAATCAGGAACTGCAACTGCGCGTCGTGGAAATTCAGCGGCTTCAGGATGAGCTGCGTGAACAAGCCATCCGCGACCCCTTAACGGGATTGTTCAACCGCCGCTATTTGGATGAAACCCTGATCCGCGAACTTGTGCGTGTCGAGCGCGAACAGGCGCCATTGAGCGTCATCGTATCAGATATCGACCACTTCAAAATGATCAATGATACATATGGGCATCCTGTTGGGGACAAGTTCTTAATAGAAGTTGCCAACTTGCTGCAAAATCATGCGCGCGGGTCGGATATTGTTTGTCGCTACGGCGGTGAGGAATTTCTAATGGTTCTTCCAGGTACTTCAATCGAAATTGCAATTGCTCGCTCGGAAGAGATCAGAAGGAAGTGCGCGAAAATCATCGTCAAACATGAAGGAAAAGACTTGCATATGACAATGTCTTTTGGCGTAGCGGTTTACCCTGTACACGGAACATCGTCGAATGAACTCATTGCCAATGCAGATAAAGCCTTGTATCAATCCAAAGGCAATGGACGGAATCAAGTGACGGTTTTTGAGGGTCGATGTGGGGAGAGTGGAAGATTGAAGTAGGCACATTAAGAGACCTCCGAAATTTCGGAGGTCTCTTTTACAAATGTTATCGGCACGAGTACAACGTCAATCCCTGATTGCGCGGGTCACCCTGACCTTGCAAATTACCGAATTCATTCACCACTGCGCAGGAATTTGTCAGCCAATTAAAGATGTCCTGCTTGCCGCGCTCGCCGCCATAGAGGATGTAACGCAGTTCACCATTCGCAACCATCTCTGCAAGGTCATCCGCGTTCACCACTTCGTCTGCACCGCCGAAGCCGCCTATATAAAGCACGGGTCTTCCCGTTTCGATCACATATTGTGCGCCCTGTTGCGAGGATGGCACTGCCATCAGATATTCCACATCCTGCGTGTTGGCTTGCAGGTACTCGAGCATCTCCGCATTGACCGTGCGCTCACCGCCATTGGGGCGCGGACTGGCAAGAAAGCCATCCTGCCTGGCACGGGTCGAGCCTTCGTATGCGGTCGGCAGGTTGTTGTTGATGCCTGCTGCGACCGTCTTCCAACTCCAGTAAAGCGGGATGACCATTGCCGCGCTCAGGATAACGGCATACGCCGCCCGCCTCGAAACGGACTTGAGCAGGATTCCCAACCCAAGCAGGATGCCACACCCGAGCATCCACCATGCGAATTCATTGTATTGCCACACAGCGAACAACTGGAAACCGAGCGTAATGACCACAGCGGCGATCAGTCCTGCCATTGCCCAGTGCGAGGTTTTGCCCCAGTGGTAGAGCTGCGCAAAACCGATGCCCACCATTGCTCCGAGCGCCGGGGCAAGCATAATGACGTAGTAAGCGTGGAAGATGCCCGAGACCATGCTTAAGAAAACCACACAGGTCAGCAGCCAGCCGCCCCAAAGGATGAGCGCCTTGTGAACACCAGACACAACTGGTAGTTGAATGCGCGAGCCAAATAACGCCAGCATCACACTGATCAACGCAAAAGGCAGTAGCCACGACATTTGTTTGGAAAGCGGCGCAGTGAAAAAGCGCAAGACACCCGGCGACCCTGTTTCGTTGCTGAAGGGAGTATTGCCATATCGCCCATTCGGTCCATCGGAGGGAGCCTGCGTGTTCTGCGGATTCATCCCTTGCGGGGCGCACGCCAGCGCGGACTGATTGGGCGGTGTAATGCACGAGCCGTTGATGGTGTTGCCGTTGGGTTGGGTGAACGAGCAGGCTGTGCCTTCGGTTTGATCGGCACAGGCTTCCAACGCGGCGGGCGGCGGACCCTGGAACTGTCCTTGTTGACCGGGATTCTGCTGCGGGGGAGTACCAGTATTGGAGGGTTGACCCGGCTGAGTTCCAGAAGGAGGCGTGTTTCCTCCTCTTGTATTTTCAAGGCGCGAGATTCCGTTGTGCCCGAAGATCAACCCCATCACGGTGTTGTCGTCGCTTGAGCCAATGTAGGGACGGTTCTCGGCGGGGACGAGGTCCACGACGACTGCCCAGGAAAGCGAAACCACAACGAGCAGAACGGTGGCAAGCGTGAGATTAAGAACTTTTTTGAGCCAGCCTTCTTTGGAGCCGAAGAAGTACAGCGTGTAGAATGCGGGCAGCGGCAGAAAGGCTTGCAGCATTTTGATGTTGAACCCAAGCCCGATGATGAACGCGCCCAGCATCAGCCA
>JBAIYF010000672.1:0-2014 GCA_037916115.1 Anaerolineales bacterium | reverse complement strand
GCACCCGTTGAACCGCAGGGAGTTTTGTACTGGCTGCAATATTTCTTCACCGGGCGTCCCGTCCCCTTTGGCGGACTCGATGTGTTCATTCACTCCGTCGCTTTTGCAGGTTGGGCGGGTATCCTCGTCACTGCGCTGAACCTCATCCCCGCCGGAACACTCGACGGCGGACACGTCGTCTACTCGCTGTTCGGTGAGAGAGCGAAGAAAGCCTTTCCTTATATAGTCGGTTTGCTGGTGGTGCTCGGTTTCTTCTGGAGCGGATGGTGGCTGTGGGCTGCCCTGCTTTTCTGGCTCGGACGTGTGGAAGCCCAACCGCTGGACCAGATCACCCAGTTAGACCCAACCCGCAAAGCCATTGCCTATGCAATGATCGTCGTCTTCATTTTGGTGCTTACCCCTGTGCCTTTCATGCTGCTGGCTCCCTAACTTATAAAATGAAAAAAATAACTTTATTACTTGTAACATTCACGCTCCTACTTTCTGCCTGCACTGCAGGCTCCCCCCCAACAACCGAAGTGAAATCCACCGCCGAGGCGCAAGAGACCGAATCTGCCTCAGCGGAGGAAACACCCACCGAAGCCGCAAGCAAGATCAAGGTCAATGAAGAGGCGCTGCGAGGAGTGGAGATCAATGTTTGGACGCCATGGTACGGCACCGAGCAGAGTCTGTTCGAGAGTTTTGTCAGCGAGTTCAATAGCAGCAATCCATGGGGTATCAAGGTTGCGGCGCAGACGCAGATCAACTTTACGAATCTCTATGAAGCAACCACCGCTTCGCTGCCTACGGAAGGAAAGCCAAACCTTGTGATCGCCCTGCCCGAACATGCGCAGGAATGGTACGCCGAGGGCGTTTCGACCAACCTGACCGATTATGTGGAAGACCCCGTCTTCGGCATCGACGCGGATGATTTCTCGTTTGCAGTCTGGAACCAGGATATGGCAGGTTCAGACCGCGTGGCAATGCCTGCCCAACGCACTGCCAATGTTTTGCTGTGGAATGAAACCTGGGCTGACGAATTGAACTACAACTCTGCGCCGGTTTCGCCCAACGATTTCCGCAGGCAGGCATGTGGCGCACATCAATCCATGAAGAAGGATGCCTTCGCCGAGAACGACGCCATGGGCGGCTGGCTGGTGAACGCCGACTCGATGACCGTTTACTCGTGGATGCTTGCCTTTGGCGGCAATGTGGTCGAAGGGAGCGATTACCGCTTCCTCACGCCAGAGAACATCGACTCGTTCAAGTTCCTGCGCGAACTCGCCGAGTCTGGTTGCTCATGGCAAGGTTCAGCAGACCCGATTACATCCTTTGCGAAGCGCGAGGCGTTGTTCATCACCGTCAGCCTGCACGACCTGCCTCTGGTGGCGCGGGCTTTTGTCAACTCTGAGAACCGCGACACCTGGCGTGTGCTGCCCTTCCCCAACGATGACGAAGGCGTGATGGTCGTTTACGGCTCATCCTATGTCATCTTGAACTCGACCGACGAAGAACAGTTGGCTTCATGGCTGTTCGTGAAATGGCTGCTGGAAAAGGAACAGGATGCCCGTTGGGTGCAAACAACCCACCTCCTCCCGCTTCGCACCTCGACCTTGGAACTGCTCGGCGACTATGAGCGGTCTCACCCCCAATGGAAACAAGCCGTGGACTTGCTCGTGGTCGGCGAGATGCAACCGCCGCTGGCTTCGTGGCGTACAGTTAAGATAATGCTGGGCGACGGGTTCGCGCACATGTACCGTGTGAACGTGGCAAGCGGGCAGGTGGCGGCGATCCTCGCACAGATGGAATCCACTGCAAAGGAATTAAGCAAGTAAAGGAGCATGTATGGCAACCTCTGAATACAAAGCCCGGCAGGTACGGGCAAAGACCAACGAAGTGTTCGAGTACGACCACGACGATGCCAAACCCGGCAAGCCCCTGCACATTCTCATCCCCGGCGGGTTAATTGCGCTGGCAGTGCTGGCATTGATCGTCTTTATTGGGTATCAAACTTTCCTCGAAGAATCCCTCGACC
>JBAIYF010000671.1:0-2735 GCA_037916115.1 Anaerolineales bacterium | reverse complement strand
TTGGGTGTGGAAGGGAATTACCCGGAACTGGCGCATCATAATATTTTGTTCTCGTCCGATTACAAGCGCGAGTTCCATCAGATGTTCGAAGAGAACCGCATCGCCGATGAACCGACGGTATACGTCTGCATCACATCCAAAACGGATGCAGACCATGCCCCCGAAGGCTGTGAGAATTGGTTTGTGATGATCAACGCACCCGCGCTGCCGCTTACGCCCCGTCCGCAAGAGGAGGTAGAAGCGGAAAAAGCCAAGGTGACAGAACTGCTCCTAGACCGGCTGGCAGCTTTCGGCTTCGATGTGAGGCGTAAGATCCGATATCAAAATTTACTTACCCCCACGTACCTGCATCAACGCACAGGCGCGTTCCGCGGGTCGATCTATGGAATTTCGTTCAATGACCGCTTTGCGCCATTCAAACGTCCGCGCAATTATGGCGAGATCAAAGGCTTGTTCTTCGCGGGTGGCAGTACACATCCCGGCGGCGGCGTGCCGATGGTGACATTATCTGGAAAGTTAGCAGCGGAGTTGGCGGATCAGAGCGTTTCGTGAATGATGCGGCTCGGAAGCTCAAACACGTATTGATCGTTCTGCTTCACAAAGCCCATGCGCTTTAAGTAGGTTTCGTGGCGCGGATTGCCGCTATCGGATACGAGGCGGGTGATGCCGCGCTGACGGAAGAATTCGGCGCTTTCGTCGAAGAGGAATTTCCCGGCACGGAAGTCGCGGTAGCCGGGGATGACGAAATCCAAAAAGATGTGCGCCGATTCTGCTTCGGGCTTGACGATGAGCACTCCCACCGGCAGCATGTTGCGCAGGACGAACAAGACAAGCTGCTCGGGTTTGGGTTTGAACAAATAAGTAGGAATGAATTCCAGAATTTCCTTGCGATAAAAATCGAGAAAGCGTTTGAGGTAGGCGCTCTCGGCGCGGATTTCCATCAGGGTGAAGTAATCCTTCTGCTGCCACATCTGCCACAGGTTGTATACGTTGACGCATAGGATCAGCCCGTTGAGAAAGACGACGGGAATCGCCCCGATGAGCAAACCGTAGATGATGAACACAATCGCGCCGACCATGTTGATCGCGCGCAGGCGCACCAGCGATTTCATCATCAATGAGATGGCAACGAGAATGGAGCCTGCATAGCCGATGAGTTCGTAAATGAATGAGAGTTCCATGATTTGATTGTACACGAAGTGCGTGTGGTAGTTGATAGTTAACAGTTGGTGGTGCAACTTTTGGAATTGGAGAGCGTAGATTTGGGTATACAAGGAGAAAAAATGAACGCTCAACGAGTTTCTTTACGCAGGTCAAAGCATGACCGCATCATCGCCGGTGTGTGCGGCGGACTTGGCGAATTCTTCGGCATCAGCCCGTTCTGGTTTCGCCTGGCTATGTTCATCGCCTTCATTCCGGGCGGCGTACCGGGCATCCTGATCTATTTGATCGCGATGATCGTCATCCCTTCGGAGTAATAAAAAAAATTAATTAATATAAAACGACCCGAATTTTCACCTCGGGTCGTTTTGTTCGATTTACGGCGCGTCTTCCATATCTTCAGACCGCGCGGATTTGTTTTCTCCAGATCCAGTCTGCAAGGAATAACAGACCGATCAAGGCTGGTAGACCTGAGATAAGCAAGTAGACCGCCCATGGAAATCCACGCATGGTGGCTACGTACCAAACAGCCCAGCCAATGAAGAGCAGCGCGCCAACCCATTCCCGCTTCCATGCAACGACAATGGCAATGGTCAGCAAGATGGAAGGGATCAGGTGCATGAACAATCCGAAAAGGGTTCCCCAAAAACCGAGTTTTAGATCAAAAATATCCAGCGCAAACAGGCTTATGAAAAGAATAAACAGGATGCCTGCGATACGAGGCGTCCAAAGCAGTGTTTTTTTGAGGGTTTTATTCATGGCGTCCTCCTATTTCATGATAGCACGTCACAAAAGACAGAGATTAGAAAATAGTTTTATCGTCCACCCGTCCAGAACTTATCTGGGAAGGCATTTACTTGGTTGCGAAGTTTCGGGTCGGTGAGCAAATTAGATCAATCCTTTGAGTTTGGCTTTGGTGTATGCGGCGATGGTGAAGCCGTCGGTGATCTTTTCGTTCGCTATCCACTCTTCGAGTTCAGGGACAGTGAGCCAGACAAAGGATTCGATGCCTTCGTTCACATTTGCAGTCCCAACAGAATCAAGTTTGGCATAATACAAAGCAACTGACGCAGTTTCATAACCCGTATTATTAAAAAATTCACCAAGGCTAACCAATTCAGCCACAGAGCCACCAGTTTCCTCTTCGATCTCTTTACGGGCATTCACATCTGCTGGGGTATTCGGCTCGCCATATCCACGAGGGACTTCGTAATGCCATTGACGCGTTGGGTGACGATATTGGTGCAGAAGCATGATTTTCCCTTGATATTCAGGGAGGACTACGACACCTTTTCCGCCTCGTAAAGTTGCAGTTGCAATCGAGCGTATGTATCCATGCAATTTTCCATTTGGAAACTCAACAAGGTCACGAATTAATATATTATATGGATCATCAAGTAAAACGCCGATTTTAGCCCATTCGACAGGCAGATTACTTTGCTGCAGATGAGACACCCTCTCTGCTTCCCATTCACCAATCACTTTTTTATCGAAGATAACTTTCAGCAAAGCATTCTTGTTATCAAAAAGATGGGGGTGGGTTTTGGTCAATGAGAAGTAATCCATTTTTCTAT
>JBAIYF010000670.1:0-1918 GCA_037916115.1 Anaerolineales bacterium | reverse complement strand
GGGAAAGGCGGACGTACACGCGGCTGTCCGCGCTTGCCTTCGAGCGACTCAAGCAACGCGGTCTCTTCACCACAGATGTATGCGCCTGCACCCAAGTGAGTGTAGATGCGCAGCGAGTAGTCTTTGCCGAACAGGTTGTCGCCGAGGTAACCGGCTTCTTCCATCTCTGCGATCTTTTCGTCGAGGATAGCAGCCACCTGCCAGAACTCGCCGCGCAAATAAACATACGCCACATTCGCGCCAACAGCATAGCTGGCAAGCGCCAAGCCTTCGAGGAACTGGAAAGGATTGTTTTCCATGATCTCGCGGTCTTTGAACGTGCCCGGTTCAGACTCATCTGCATTTGCCACCACATAATGGGGCCAGCTCTTGTTGTCGATGAATGACCACTTCATACCGGTCGGGAAGCCCGCGCCGCCGCGTCCACGCAGACCGGAGGCTTTGACCACATCGGTCACTTCGCTGGGTTGCATTTTGGTGACGGCTTTTTTGAAGGCGTCGAAACCGCCGTTCTTTTTATAGACGCTCATTTTATTGAGGTCGGGAATGTCACGATGACGTAAAAGGACGTGAGCCATTATTTCTTGCCTCCCTTCAAGGCTTCGATCAACTCCATTGTACGGTCGACCGTCATGTATTCGTGATACTTGATTCCATCCGGTCCCTGGGTTTGGAACATGGGAGCGCGGTCACAGGCGGCAAGGCACATCACGGATTCAAGAGTGACCAAACCGTCTTCGGTGGTCTCCCCCACTTTGATGCCGAGGTTACCACACAGGTTGTTGAGGAACTCATCGGCGCCACGCAAAGCACAGGGCAGGTCGGTGCAGACCTGCATACGGTATTTACCTGCCTTCTTGTCGTGATACAGCGAGTAAAAACCGACGATCGAAGCGACTTCGGTCTCGGTGATCTCAAGGATGCCAGCAATGTCCTTCATGGACTCTTTGTTGACGTAACCCTCCTCGCGCTGGGCAAGGTAGAGAAGCGGCATAACCGCCGAGCGTTTATGCTCCGGCGGGTATTTGGCAAGGATCTGTTTGACTTCCTTCGCGTATTTCTTTTCAAGACTCATCGGTCAATATCTCCGAGGACGATATCAATGGAAGCGAGAATGGCAACCAGGTCTGCCACCAAAGTTCCTTTGACGATTTCAGGCAGGACAGCCAGGTTATCGAATGACGGGGTACGCATGTGAACACGGCGCGGCTTGGGTCCGCCATCTCCGGCGAGCAACACGCCGAGTTCGCCGCGCGGAGACTCAACCGCGCTGTAAATGGAAGCATCGGGCGCGTGGAAGCCTTCCGTCCACAACTTGAAGTGATGGATAAGCGCCTCCATGCTCACGCCGATCTCTGAGCGTGGCGGCGGTACGAACTTGCGGTTGTCCGAGCGGACGGGGCCCATGGGTAGTTTATTCAACGCCTGCTCGATGATGCGCAATGACTGACGGAACTCTTCAATGCGTACCAGATAGCGCGCGTAGGTGTCACCTTCGGTCAACACCGGCACATCGAAATCATATTGTTCATAACCCATTTAAGGGCGGATCTTGCGCAGGTCCCAGTTGACGCCCGAGGCTCGCAGGTTTGGACCCGTCACCCCGTAGGAAAGAGCCGTTTCCTTGCTAAGGTAACCAATGTCCACCATGCGGTCAACAAAGAGCGGATTCTTCGTCAACAGTCTTTCATATTCATCGATACGTTTGGGGAAGGTCTTGAGGAAATCACGCACAGCGGCTTCGAATTCCACCGGCACATCACGCCACAGACCGCCGGGGCGCAGGTAGGTGGTCATCCTGCGCTGACCCGAGACCAGTTCAAAGATATCAAGGATCTGTTCACGTTCACGGAAGCAGTAAAGGAACATGGACATGGCAGCGAGGTCGAGACCCCAGGTGCCGATCAAAACCAGGTGC
>JBAIYF010000669.1:0-1800 GCA_037916115.1 Anaerolineales bacterium | reverse complement strand
ATGTACACCTTGGCTGTATTCGGGCAAAGCGCCATAGTCACGGAGCCCACTGGAGTGGTTGAGCAGGTTTTTTACGGTAATTTTCTCTGCATGTCTGCAAATGGAATTTGGGATCCATTCTGCCAGTTTCTTTTCAAGGTCAATTCCCAGGTCGAGAGTGATTGAGGCGATCATGGTTTTTGTAATGCTATAGATCGGCAGGGTGTTCTCATGGCTTTTCTGTACCCTCCCTTTGTCATCAAGAATGGCTAAAGTTTCCTTCATGGCGATATTCCTTTTTCAAAACTGTAAAAATGTGTAGAAAAACTCCCGATTGGAAACCGGGAGTTCAGTGGATATTGCACTTTACAAAATGGAACGATCAGGTGGTTCGAGCAGTTGGGCGAGTCTCTTGGCGCCCTCGTCATCGGTGATGGCGAGCACTTCATCGAACTCTTCCAATGTGGCTGTGCCGCGCGGCAGGGTGACTTGTCCGTTGCGGATGATGGCGGCGATGACGCATTGATCGGGCAGACCCAGGTCTTTGATCTGCACGCCAATGGCTTTGGCACCCTTGGGTACCTTCTCCTCCACCAGGGAGTAGCGTCCGCGGCGGAGTTTGAGCAGGGTCATCATATCGCCCAGCGACATTTCCTCTTGAATGAGGTGTGCCATCACATCTGCCTGGTTGATGGTCTCGTCAACATGGAAGTTCTTGTCGAACAGCCAGGCGTTGCGCGGGTTGTTGATGCGCGCCACCGTGCGGCGGACCTTGAACATGGTGCGAGCCAGATAACAAAGTACCAGGTTGGCATGGTCTTCGTTGGTGCAAGCCACGAGCACATTGGCTTTTTCCAACCCTGCCAGTTTGAGTACGTTTGGATCGGTTGCCTGACCTTCGAAAATGACCTCAGTGGGCAGTTCATGATGAAGGCGCGCCAGCAGTTCCTTACGGTGTTCCACCAGGCGGACTTCATAGTTTTGTTGAAGAAGTTGGGTGGCGAGTTGGGCGCCTGTACGCCCACCGCCTGCAATAAATACAAGCATCTTAAGCCTCCTTACCTTCCTGCAGTTTCGCGCGCAGGGCGCGTACGCCTTCAAGTGTTGCGCTGATGGTCAGCACATCGCCGTTTTGCAGTTTTGTGCTGGCTGAAGGCAGTTCTGCACGACCAGCACGGGTGATTGCCGAGCAAACAAGTTCGTTGCATCCTTCAAGCAGGCTGGCGATGGTCATGCCATCCCATTTTTTGGAGATGTACATCTCATACATTTCCACTTCACCATTCCCGGCGGAGAACACGGCTCGGAAGGATGGGTCGATCAGTAATTCCTGCATGCGTTCCGCACCCCATGCGGTGGAACTGATGATCTGCAGCCCAAAGGCTTCGAGCATGTCGCGCATGGCGGGGTCGTAATTGCGCACAACCACCTGCTTTACCTGCGGGTAATGGGTACGGATGGTATGACCGATGATGGCGTTCATCGTGTCTGAATTGGTGACGACCGCCACGCCTTCGGCCTTGTCTGCGGCGGCGCGGGATAGGGTGTCGGCGGAGAGAGAGTCTCCTTCGACGGTTCGCCCGCGAAAGTCTGGGTGGAGGCGGTTGAAGGCTTTGGGGTTGGCATCCACCACCACGACCTGGTATCCGTTCTTGAATAGTTTGTAGGCGAGTTCTGCTCCGAACCTGCCGCAACCAACGACGATATAACTCATATTCATAACTCCTTAGCGATGATGTTCGCTTTCTGTTTCATGCACGTGATACGGGACATTGGTGATCACGATCCCATGCTGGTTCTTTAATTGGGTGCGTAGGATCT
>JBAIYF010000668.1:0-4015 GCA_037916115.1 Anaerolineales bacterium | reverse complement strand
TCGGTGGCGCGGTATAACTCACCAAGCGGTGTAACGCTGATGAATTCTTCGACCCGGTATTGGTTGAGTTGGGTTTTATTGGGTAGTGTGGCTGGCATGCCAATTTAGAGCGCCCAGGCAAGCATCAATCCAAGGATGGCGATAAAAAGACCCACGTGCAGGAAGAGATTGGTCGTAGCGAGGAAACTTCCCGGAATGATGAATTGAAGGATCAGGTTGACCAGCAGAAGGATGAGACCGATGATGGGGAGTAGTCCCTTCCGGTGGGCGAGATAATTCGAAAGTGTATCGAGTAGTTTAGAGATCATGCGTCCTCCAGATCGGGTTCTTCCTCTGTCTTGTTATTTGCTGTAAGTTTCCATGGTGAGAATTGTGCCAGCAATCTTCCCGGCAGACTGCCATGAATAACGACACCGCCGCGTTCGTGCTCTACACGCTCCACCTGCCCAAGTTCGTGGAACAGGGAGATGAGCGCGCCTTCCTTATAAGGCAGGCGCACGCCGATGGGTTCGAAGGCTTCGAATAGTTCTTCTTGAACGAGCATAAGCAGGTTGTCGATGCCGTTGCCTTTCAGTGCAGAGATGGCAACAGATTTGGGGAAATTCTCCAGCACACGCGCGGCTTTTTCAGGGTCTCTCAGTTGATCAGACTTGTTCAAGGCGGTGATCATGGGAATGTGATTCGCGTCGATCTCTTCCAACGTTTCAAGTACGGCTTGGTATTGTCCCAGCGCATTGGGGTGGGAAATATCCACGACGTGCAGGAGCAGGTCGGCTTCGGTGATCTCTTCGAGTGTGGCATGGAATGCCGCCACTAGTGTGGTGGGAAGTTTTTGGATGAAGCCCACCGTATCGGTAAAGAGGGCGGTGTTTTCGCCGAGCAGGTTGACGCGGCGGGTGGTGGGGTCGAGCGTGGCAAATAATTGGTTCGCCACGTAGACGTCTGCTTTGGCAAGGCGATTCAACAGCGTGGATTTGCCTGCGTTGGTATACCCAACCAGGGCGACAGTGGGGATGCGGGAGCGTTTCCTTTGGGCGCGGTGACGGTGGCGATAGTCTTCGACTTTTTCAAGGTCGGCTTTGATGTGGGCGATCCGCCTGCGGATGGCGCGGCGGTCCACTTCGAGCTGGGTTTCGCCGGGACCACGCAGACCCACACCGCCGGTTGAACCGGCGCGCCCGCCGCCGCCGCCTGCCTGACGTTCGAGGTGCGTCCATGCGCGGGTAAGGCGCGGAAGGTTGTATTCGTATTGGGCGAGTTCCACTTGCAACATGCCTTCATGCGTGTGAGCGTGCTGCGCGAAGATATCAAGAATTAAGGTGGTGCGGTCGATCACGCGGATATTCTTGCCGAGCGCTTTTTCCAACTCACGTTGGTGGCGGGGCTTTAGTTCATCGTCGAAGATGACGACTTCGGCAAGCATTTCTTCGGCGAGCGCTTTCAATTCCTCCACCTTGCCGGGACCGATGTAGGTCTCAACGTGCGGGCGGCTGAGGCGCTGAGTCAGTTCGCCGACGACGTCCACACCGGCGGTATCTGCCAACAAGGCTAATTCGGCTAGCGAATCTTCAAGGGAGAGAATTTGTTTCTGCTCGTGCAAGTCCACGCCCACTAAAAAGGCGCGTTCACGCGGAGGTGTCGTTGGTTGGGGTATCTTCTTTGCCACTTGTTTCCGTTTCTATTGTCTGCTTTTCTAAATTTCCAAAGAATTTCAGCATCACCGGGTTGCTGGGTTCGGTGCGGGTGGGTAATAGGATGTGGAACGTGGAACCCGGTAATTTTACTTCGTCATAGCCTTCTGATTCGACCCAGATCGTGCCGCCATGTGCCTCGATGATACCGCGGGTGATGGATAGACCCAGACCGGGTCCGCCGCCCTTGAACTTGGTCTTGCCGCTGGAGTGCAGGTCGGTGCGCCCGAGTTGACCAAACTTGTCGAAGATGGCGGATTGGTTTTCCGGCGAGATGCCGATGCCTGAGTCTTTGATGGTCACCTCAATAAAGCCGGGCAGCAACCTGCCATCGATGGAAATTGTGCCATGATCGGGTGTGAATTTGATGGCGTTCATCACCACGTTTGCGATCGCTTGATACAGGCGTCCCGAGTCGCCGTAGATCAGCATTTCACTGCCGGGAAAGTCGCGTACATTCAGGGTCTGTTTGCGTTCCGCAACCGGTTTCTTGAACTCGTTGCGGATCAAGCCCAGCATGTGGACGATCCACATCGGCTGGATGTTGAGCGTGAGCAGGTTATTGTCGATCAAGGAAACGTCGATCATATCGTCGATGATGTCACGCAGCCTTTGAATACCGGTGCTCACGCCCTTGAGATAATTCTTCATCAATGCCTGTTCGGAATTCTGCACCATGTCCATGATCATGGATGAATAGCCTTCGATCAGGGTGAGAGGGGTCTTGAGTTCGTGCGCCGCCACCGAAATGAACTTGGATTTGTTGCGGTCCAGTGTTTGGAGTTTTTCCTGCACTTCGCCTAATTCATTCGAGATGTGCGCCACACGTGTTTCCATTTCATAGCGGATGACCACGCTCAGGCTGTGCGTCAACGCGGGGATGACCGATGCAAGGAATTCGAGCGCATCATTCCCCTCTAAATTCTCGCTGGCAATGTTGATGGTCAGCGAGATCATGCGGTTGATGATGAAGGAAACGTAATAATCACCCTGTTCGAGATTGGTCTCGGTTGGAGAGTGTCCCCATTCGTATAGCAGAGAGTCCAGCCAGGCGGTATCACCGGTGACGATGGTCTGTTCGAGCAGGGTGTAGAAGCGCTGCAACTCGTCTGCGAAACCCGCACGGACACCTTCCCCCGTGGATAGTTCGCGGGAGATGGTTTCCACCCAAATGGGTCGTAATTTGTGCAACGATGCCTGAACTGCCATTGAGTTAAGTGTACGCCCAGTTTGCTCTTTTTGCCAACATTAATCACTGCCTTGCAATACAAGCCAGTGCCAAAGTGTATCGCCGACGGCTTTCAAACTTTCTGCAGAGACTTTATCCGGCGTGTCTGCCGTGGTGTGCCAGTAGGGATAGTCAAAGTCGATGATGTCGATGGCGGGAATGCCCTGTTCGAGAAAGGGCGTATGGTCGTCTAACATGCTGTGCTTTTCGGTGGGGATGAACATATCGCCATACCCGAGGTCTGCCGCCAGTGACCAGATCTCGGCTTGGATTTCTTCGTTCGAGTTCATTTCGTAATGGATATTCAAATCCGCGTCGCCGATCATGTCCACGATCACCACGGCACTCGGATTGACGGGAATTTCTTCGACAAAGGCGCGGGAGCCGAGAATCCAGTCCCAGCCTTCGATGCGTCCGTTGTCTTCGGCGTCAAAAAATACCAGCCAGGTTGGGGGAATATCTTGCGGCAGGGTGCGGGCGAGTTCGAGAAGTACTGCCACGCCTGAAGCGCCATCGTTCGCGCCGGGCACAGGTTCGCTGCGTTTGCTTTCGTCGGGGTCGTGGTCGGCGACGAAGCGTGTGTCGTAATGTGCGCCAAGAATGATCTGCGGTTCTTCATCGCTGCGTTTGGCAATAATGTTGTAAATGGGATGTCCCATCCGCTCGGTTTGGTGGACTTCCACGATCCATCCGGCGGATTCCAATTCCTCGCGCATCCATTCGCGGACTTTGGCATGTCCCTCCGACCCGGGCGTTCTCGGCCCCATGTCCACTTGTGTTTGCACATCGGCGTAGGCGCGCTCAGCGTTGAAGCTTTGCGGCTGCGGTGTGGATGTGGGCAAGGCTTCAGCGTGGATTTCTGCCTGGGATTCAGAAGCAGACCCAAATATCAGGAAAGAGGCGAGGTACCATCCTCCAACGAGAAGCAGCAGGCTGGCGATCAATATCCAATACAGGAATATGCCGCGTTTTTTCATCATGGATTTTGTTCGAGATAGGTTTCGAGCGCCTGTGATGCGCGGTCGGCGTAGGCTTGTCCTTTTTCGCGTTTGCCGATCTTTTTGCCAAGGTCGAGCGGGGGGAAGATGCCGAAGTT
>JBAIYF010000667.1:0-5832 GCA_037916115.1 Anaerolineales bacterium | reverse complement strand
GTCTGGGCGATCGCCCGAATGATCCCGCGCGGAAAAGTCGCCACCTACGGACAGATCGCAAAAATGATTCCACCGCCCAACGGCGTGGAACTCGAAGCCTACGCCGCATTCGCCCCGCGTTGGGTGGGCGGCGCGATGGCAAACTGCCCCGATGACGTTCCCTGGCAACGCGTCATCAACTCGCAAGGCAAGATCAGCGAACGCCCCGGCGCGGAGAGACAACGTCCGCTGCTAGAAGCCGAAGGCGTGGTTTTCGACGCCAAAGGCAAAGTGGATTTGAAAAAGTTCGGTTGGAGCGGAAAGGATGAAAGTTATATTCCAGAACAGCCATCCTTATTTTAGTGTTTATCGTGTTTGTATTAACTTTATCCAGGAGTTTATCGATGCAGTCTCAGGAAAAGCCAACCAAGTTCGGTCTCATTTCATCCATCCTTGCCATTCTCATTAGCGTGCTTTGGATTGTTTTCATCATTATTATGATGATCTTCACTCAACGTGAAGTGACATCCATTGATGTTAATAGTGCAATAGTAACCGCCCTCCTTTTTTATGGCAGCATATTGGCCATCCCTGGACTTGCCTTTTTATTCAATATTTTAGGCATAGTTCTTAGCGTTCTTTCTCTACGGAAACGCGAGCCCAAGCGTTTTTTTGCCATTGCAGGTTTTGTGATCCATTTCCTGATGATCTTGCCTTACTGTATTGGATGTATCACTTTCTTCATGCCGCTCAATTCATGAATTATGCGACAGATGCAAGTGAATAATCTTCGTCTGTTTTACGTATAAGCTTCATTTATCCCACGAAAGTCATAGGGCATATAAATGAAACAGACAATCCGTGATGTTCTGCAAGGGCTGGCGATGGGCGTTATCTTCCAGCAGACACATAATCTCATTACACCATCCATTATTCATGTAGTTGTTAATTTTTTCGGAGATTAGGAATACATTTCCATAAGACAGACGGTAGACGGTTTTCACACTCTATAATTGAGAACTATCCGTTTATCATACAAAGGAGTTTATTATGCAAAACCCTGAAAAACCCTCCCGCCTTGGAGCCATATCTTTTATTCTCGCCATTTTAGTGGTCGTGATCTGGTGTATCTATTTCATTATCTTTGCCGCAACTACCGAAGGAGGACTCAACTTTGGTTTGGATGGTGAAACTGCGGGGTATGCTGTTGTTCTTGGCGGCAGCATGGTTATGATGGTACTCACGATCCTGATCGCTCTTTCGGGAATTATCACAGGCGCCCTTGCTCTGCGCAACAAAGATCCCAGGCGTGGTTTTGCCATTGCCGGGCTTGTGCTTAATTTTTTATGCTTTGCCCCATACTGTCTTTTGATAATTTTGATGGCGTTCAGCGCCATTCCTGCAGGGACTTAATTTCCTGTAATGAAATTGCATAGTTTGCCTCTGTTAGTTTCTATTAAAGTAAAAACTAAGAATTGGAGGCTGCCATGTATATTTTTCAAGTTCATCACTACATCAAACCTGAAGGTGTCGAAGCCTACAAAGCTGTCACGTTGGAGAATGCAAAAAAGACCCGCCTTGAGCCCGGTGTGTTGCGTTTCGAGTTCTTCCAAGACTCTGCAAATCCCTGTCACTTTAGCCTCTTTGAAGTCTATGCTGATATGTCAGCCCGCGATGCACACCTGCAAACCGAACACTTCCTGAAATGGAAAGATGTGTATCTTGCCACGCAGGAACGTAAAGGTGAAGGGCATGAATTTTTTACAGTCTATCCAGAAGAAGGGGATTGGAAGAAAGCCTAGCGCGCCAGCTCAACTACAAGCGTATCCAGAGCCAGGTCCAATGTGATCTGGCTCGTTTTTACCTGCTCATCGATACGCAGCAGGCGATGGTAAATTCCCTCCAAGGCTTCCATCGAAAAACGATTTGCCTGCCCCGTTGTCTTCTCCGCAACATAAGGATGAACAGACAAGGCGCGTGCCACATCATCTTTGTTACCGCGCGCATCGAGAATTTCCCTTGCTTGAATCAATAAACGGAATTGACGCACGACCATACCCCACAAAGAGAATGGGTCTTCATTCTCCAACAAACGGTGCAATAATTTTTGTGCTGTCTTGGCATTTCCCTGAGATAACGCATCGACAAAGTCGAATACGCTTTGCTGGGATGTGACGATACAAACCGCCTCTACATCCGACCCGCGCACGGGTCGTTCCCAGTTGACATATGCCAGCAATTTGGAGAGTTCCATGCCTGCCTGACGGGTATCCACACCCACCATCTCAGCAAGGCGTGCCGCCGCGGCAGGTTCGATCTGCCCCTTTTGATTCTTGGCCTCGTTGACGATCCAGCCGGGCATGTCGCGTTGCTGCGGGAGGAAGAACGCCTGCGAACGTACATGCGGTTTGTTCTTCTCAGCCCATTTCACCAACCAATGCTTTTCGGCATCTTTCGGTTTTTCCACCATATCGTACAAAACAACTTTTGCCGTATCAGGGGCTTTCTCTAAAAATTCTTGGAACTTTTTGCGGGTATCGGGCTTGGTAAATTTGGCAGAAGGGTACGCGATGAATACCAAACGCTTCGGCGCGAGGAACGGCATGGCGTTGACCGCGTTGTTTAGGTCGTTTTCGGTCATTGTGCGCGCTTCAAGACGAGTTGTGTTCATATCCGCGGTGGTGGGATCACTGAACTCAGACTCGAAGTCTTTGAGTTTGCGCGCAATCGCAAATTCGTCGTTGCCGTAGAGGAGGAAGATGGTGGGCATTTGGGAATTTATATGTCATTGCAAGGAGGGGTGTTCTTCCCGAGGAAGCAATCCTTTGTAACAGGAGGCTGCTTCGTTCCTCGCATCGACATTACTTTGTGATGACTCGATGCACGCCTTTGCGGACAGGCACAATGTCCACGATTTGTAAATTACCCAAGTCCGCTTCGGTGGTGACGTATTTCTGCAGCCACGGTCCAAGTGGTTTGCTGAGTTGGTAACCAACAAGTGCAAGGATAAACGCCAGTGGGATGAGTGCCAAACGCCACAGTGTAGATTTGGTTCCTCGAAGCGGGAACCAAGCCAACGTTCCAGAGAGAAGCGCGGTAGTTGCCATGTTGGTTCCGCAGCCGGGATGGACGGCGAGTCCGCTTTCACCAGCGTTGAGTCGGGTATGTGCTTCTGTAGCCGATTCCCAAATTTGTTGTGTCGTCAGGTCGCCAAGCAAGAAAAAGCCCGTGGGGTTGGAGTGCCCCGCCATGCGTTTGCCGGGATGTTTGTGCGAAAGCAAATGGATGGTGGCGTGCTCAAGCGCATGATTGCGCCGTGTTTCGAGAATGAGGGGAAGGTCGAGGATCATGAGTTGATTATATGTTAGACCTGCAACATGGGCGAGTCGTATATTTTCTCGAGCAGCTCCAAAAACTCTGCGGATGGGCGTGACTTGAGAATTTCTTTGCGTTCATCGCGTGTGAGGTGCTGCATCATTACATATTGGACGGCATTTTTGCGGAAGAGACGTGAGCCATCTTCATCGCCGTAGAATTCAACACAGCGTGCAAGATGTTTTCGGATGGTTGCCTTGACCACGTCCGGCGGAACCTGGTCGCGGTCGAGGCGTGAGAAGATCCACGGGTTGGGGATGGCGCCGCGCCCGATCATCACCGCATCGACATTGGCATGCTTTTTGAGGCGGTTAATATCGGCGACGGTTTTGACATCGCCGCTGCCGATAACGGGAATCTTTACCAGTGATTTCACTTCGGCGATCGCATCCCAATCAGAGTTGCCCGAATAGCGCTGCTCTTTGGTCCGCCCATGGATAGCTACAAGCGAGCCGCCTTCTTCTTCGATGATGCGGGCAATGAGTTTGTAATTCTTGTTGCGATCCCAGCCGAGACGGATCTTGCCTGTGACCGGCACACGCAAATGCTTGACCAGCTTGCGGAATGTCCGTGCAATGCGCAGCGGAGAAGGCATCATGCCCACACCTGCGCCGCGGTCCGCGATGGTTTTAGCGGGGCAGCCCATGTTGAGGTCGATCACATCGGGGTTATTCTCTTGGATTTTCAGTGCGGCTTGCAGAATGAGCTCCGGGTCTTCGCCGTAGATCTGAAAGGTGATGGGGCGTTCCGGCTCGGTGAAGTACATGCGCTTGGCAGGCTGCTTGGACTTGCTAAGGATTTTCTCTACTTTGATGAATTCAGTGTAGCTCATGGCAGAACCGAGCTCACGGCAAATGGAACGGAACGGCCAGTCGGAATACCCGTCCATGGGCGCAAGGATGGCGTCGCCGTAGATGGGTAGGTCGCGGATATAAAAGTTAGGTGTCTTGCTCTCGGTCATAAGTGCCGGAAGTATAACAAAAAAAGACTACGGAAGTCCCAAAGACTTCCGTAGTCTGGCTGCTGCTTATACTGTCTGCTTCTTCCATAACTCCAAAAAGTGTTTGCGGAACTTGTTGACCTTCGGTGCGACCACCGCCATACAGTACGGCTGGTTTGGGTTGTTTACAAAATATTCCTGGTGATAATCTTCAGCAACGTAGTAATCCTTGATCGGCTCCACTTCGGTGACGATGCGGCTGCCCCAAATTTTCTGGGCATCCAACTCACGGATGGTTTGTTCCGCCACTTCCTTTTGCTCTGGCGTGTGATAGTAAATGCCCGAGCGGTACTGCGTACCTACATCCGCGCCCTGGCGGTTAAGCGTGGTCGGGTCGTGGATCACGAAGAAAATGTTGAGCAGATCACGGAACGTAATGACCGACGGATCGAACTTGATCTGCACTACCTCGGCATGCCCCGTATCGCCGTTGCAAACCGCACGATAACTGGGGTTTTTCACATGCCCATTGGCATACCCCGACTCCACCGAGATCACACCCTTCACCTCATCGTAAACAGCTTCCAAACACCAGAAGCAGCCCCCAGCCAGGGTAACAGTTTCATAATTTGTGCTCATAAATAAATTCTCCTTTTTATCCTGCTTCAGCAGGGTTCTATGGATAAGACGCGGCGTGAAGCAGAAAGTTGATTAATGCAGGATAACAAAAAGCCCGCTTCAAGCGGACTTTTGTGCTATTCCTGAACCCAAACTGTTATCTCGTCCCTGAAACGGTGACCAAACCGCTCGTCACCTTGAGACTGACCAGGTTCAGCCCAGGCGCATTTTGTCGAATGGCTTCCGCCATTGTCTGATTCAACCAGGTTTCCATTTGTGAGACCAGAATGGCAGAGATCGCCTGTTGCCCGATCTGAACGGATTCTATTTTGAAATATGGAAGTTTATCTTCGTTCACCGTCAGTTCTCCGACCACAAGCGCCGATGTGGAGCTTTCACTTCCCATGACCATGCCCCATAACTGCACCCTGCCGTCACGTAAATAAACTTGGACATCGCTCAATGGAAGGTCTGGGCTGTTCCTCATTTCCATGGCAAGCCATGAAGTGATTTCCTGTTCGGTAATGGTCACTGTGCTCATTGTGCCCGGTTGAGGCAGCCCATTTTCCAATTTAGTCTTGGCGGCAGCGCCCACTGTGTCTGATGTGATGATCGGGTCGCCGGGGCGTTCCGGAGCGCCTTCCATGCCGTCATTGGCGTTATCCACCGCGAAGGCAAGCAGGGCATCCACCAGAGGGGCATACTGTGGATACATTTCGCTGACTTCTGCGCGGGTTTGTGGGGCGACATCTTCTGCCAGTTTTGGGCTGTCGGCGGCTTCGGTATTCTGAATGGATAATACGCGCAGAGCAGGGGAGTTCGGGTTGTTTAGGGCGATCACATATGTCGTCGTGCCGAATAGCAATACAGCCACAACCGCGATCAATGTGCCGCGCACTACATTACGAAACGTGTTGGGT
>JBAIYF010000666.1:0-3896 GCA_037916115.1 Anaerolineales bacterium | reverse complement strand
CTACAACCGCTTTTTGCTCACGCCGGAAGATTACCTGAAGGCAGAGATGAAAGCAATGGAACTGGGTGTGGACTTGATCGGTGTGTTCCATTCGCACCCCGATTGCCCGAATGTTCCTTCAGAATATGATCGCGAGTGGGCGCAGCCGTTCTTTTCGTACATCATCTCACGTGTCGATCAAGGCAAGACGGTCAGCCACCGTTCGTGGCGTTTGGTGGAAGACCGCACGAAATATGATGAAGAAGAAATAGAAATTCTTTAATATAGGAGAAACTTTAATATGGACACAATCAATGAAGACCAGGTTTTGGATTGCACCGGCTTGCTCTGCCCAATGCCGATCGTGAAGACAAAGAAAGCCATGAACGAATTGCAGAGCGGTCAGATCTTGAAAATGATCGCCACAGACGCGGGCTCGCCGCCGGATATTGCCGCATGGAGCCGCCAGACGGGGAATGAATTACTGCTTTCAACCGAAGAGGGCGGCAAATTCATTTTCTTTTTGAAGAAGGCGTAGAGAGGCTGATATGTCAAAATCTGACCCGAATGCCCCGAAGCGGCTGGCATTGATCGCCAGCAAAGGGACGCTGGATTGGGCGTACCCGCCATTCATCCTTGCGAGCGCAGCTGGCGCCATGGGCTGGGAGGTGGGAATCTTCTTCACTTTTTACGGTCTGACCCTGCTCAAGCCCGAACTTTCGGCGGCGGTTTCTCCGCTTGGCAACCCTGCCATGCCCATGAAAATGCCGTTTGGTTCGGAAGGTTTTCAGAATATCAACTGGCCTATGCCGAATTTGTTGATGGCGAATGTGCCCGGCTTTGAAGCCATGGCAACTGGATTGATGAAGCAGACTTTCAAAAACAAAGGCGTGGCATCCATTGAAGAGTTGAGAAATGCGTGCCTTGACCTCGATGTGCGCTTGATCGGCTGCCAGATGACGATGGATGTCTTCGGTTTCAAACGCGAAGACTTCATCAAGGAATGTGAGATCGGCGGCGCGGCAACCTTCCTGGAATATGCCGCCGATGCAGATGTACAATTGTTTATATAGAAGCCATCCCGGCTGTAATAGTTGGATTGCTTCGCCGCCAAAAAAAACAAATTCGGCGGCTCGCAATGACGATATAGCATAAAAAATAAAACGAGAGAGAAACGAGAGAAATGACCACATTGAGAATTCCAACCCCATTGCGCACGTACACCGGCGGGAAAAGCGAAGTGAACGTGAGCGGCGCGAAGATCTCCGAAGCGCTGAACGATCTGACCACGCAGTACCCTGCCATCAAGCCGCATCTGTTCAATGAGAACGGCGACCTGCGCCCGTTCGTGAATTTGTTCGTCGGTGAACATAACATCAAGGACCTTCAAGGTGTTGAAACACCCATCAAGGAAGACGATAAGGTGATGCTCATCCCGTCCATTGCGGGCGGATAGAGACATCTGTCATTGCGAGGGCGATGGGTTTCGCCCGAAGCAATCTCAGAGATTGCTTCACCGCTAAAAACAAAGGCGCGGCTCGCAATGACGAGGAGACCTAGATGATCGAAGAACTTTCACACGAACAGATTTTGCGCTACTCGCGTCACCTGCTCATGCCCGAAGTGGGCTTGCAGGGACAGATCAAACTCAAGAACTCGTCGGTGCTGGTCATCGGCACAGGCGGACTTGGCTCGCCTGTTGCGCTCTACCTCGCCGCGGCAGGCATTGGGCGTATTGGCTTGGTGGATTATGACATCGTAGATTCATCCAACCTACAGCGTCAGGTCATACACGGCACATCCACAGTTGGCAAGCTCAAAGTGGAAAGCGCCAAGGAACGTCTGCAAGATCTCAACCCCGATATTCAAGTCGATGTCTACAACGAGCCGTACACTTCTGAGAACGCCATGCGCCTCGCGAAGGATTACGACCTCATCATCGACGGCACCGATAACTTCCCGACCCGCTATCTCACCAACGATGTCTGCGTGATGCTGGGCAAACCGAACATTTACGGATCCATCTTCCGCTTTGACGGGCAGGTGAGCGTTTTTCACGCCGAGAAGGGACCGTGCTATCGCTGTCTCTTCCCCGAACCGCCTCCTCCCGGGCTTGTCCCTTCGTGCGCCGAGGGTGGGGTGTTGGGCATTCTGCCCGGCACCAT
Source organism: Anaerolineales bacterium (assembly GCA_037916115.1). Taxonomy (GTDB): domain Bacteria; phylum Chloroflexota; class Anaerolineae; order Anaerolineales; family Villigracilaceae; genus Villigracilis. The sequence goes on along the minus strand of JBAIYF010000666.1, from coordinate 1,752 downwards.
CGGCACCCTGCAAGCCACCGAGGCGCTCAAGGTTCTGCTTGGCATCGGTGAGCCGCTGATCGGTAAACTCCTGCTTTATAACGCGCTCGACATGACCTTCGACTTCGTGCAGTTGAAGAAGAATCCCAAGTGCCGCGTCTGTGGTCCGAACGCCGACATCAAGGAGTTGATCGACTACGAAGAATTTTGCGGTGTACCCGGTCACCACGCGGATGATACGTCTGCGGGTGCGAACTGGGATATCACAGCGCAGGATTTGAAAGCCCGCCTCGAACGTGACCCGAACCTGATCCTGCTCGATGTGCGTGAACCTCACGAGTTGGAGATCGCTGCCATTCAGGGCGCGAAGAACATTCCGCTCGGTGAAGTTGCCCAGCGCATGTCTGAACTGGACTCCGCCGAAGAGATGGTCGTCTTCTGCAAACGCGGATCCCGCTCCGCTCGTGCCATCGAAATTCTCTCCTCCGCTGGCTTCAAGAAGATGAAGAACCTCAAAGGCGGCATCAATGCCTGGGCAGAAGAAGTGGATAAGAGTTTGCCGTTGTACTAGGTTGGTTAGAGGTTCAGGTCGAATTTTGAAAAGAGAAATGTGACCAAAGAAAAAACTCCCGCCCACATGGACGGGAGTTTTACTATTCACGTATCACGAATTACGAAAGTATCACCTGTCCGCAATATTCACACTTATCCATACCCAATTCCAACGTGCCGCCGCAGTTGGGGCAGGCGAAGGTTTCGCTCTTGATCTGGTGACCCGCCGTCTTGAAGGCGGCTTCGTTTTCGGCGAGGTCAGCACGCAGGCGCTTGAGGCGCGAGAGGTAGGCTTCATTTGAAACTTCACCGGCTTTGCGCAGGCGTTCCACGTCTGCGATGGATTCCTTGAGCATGCGGCGCTGGGCTTCGAGGCTTTCGCGGCTTGTGTTTTGGAACGAGACCTTCATCTCCGGCTTGGGCGGAATGGACGCGAGAATGCCCGCAATCACGAGGATGACCGCTGAGACGATCACACCCACCACCAGCGGCGTGTATTGAAAACCGGGAATGGAACTGAATGTCACCTTGTTGGTTGTCACTTCGTTGTAATCGGCAATGACCACAAAGCGCTCATTACCGAGTTTGCCAATGTCAATGCGAGTGATGCCGCTGTTACGGTCTGGCAGGTTGTTGCGTGTGCCGTTCTCGGTAAAGACCGCCACCTTGCCCGCATCATCACCGATTACCGCTTCTTGTTTGCCGTCTTCGTTGATGTCCAGCCCGGAGATTTCGGTCACTTTATCGGAGAGGGAACCCGTCCACATTTGGGTTGCTGTGGTGCCATTGAACGAGAACGCCCAAATGCCGCCGTCCTTGCCGCCGACCACGATCTCGCGCGATGACGGGTCGCCGTCCAGTTCCACTTCGCGCACTTCGCTCACAGCCTGCCCGAGCGTCTTTTCAAAGAGAACTTGTCCATCTGCGGCATTGTAAATGCGGAAAAGACCGTACTCGCCGCCGGTGATAATCTCACTGTTGCCATCGGCGTTGAGGTCGAAGGCGCGCATCCTTCTCAGTTCTTCCTGCTCCACCGTCCAGACCGTTTTGCCGTCTGCCGCAAAGACCTTCACTTTGCCATCATTGGATGCAATTGCAACATGCACTTCACCGCCGATGCGGGCATCGTCCATACCGCGGATCTCGAGTGAGCCGACCTGCCCCTCCCACAGCGGAGTGCCATCCGCGCTCAAGGCGAGGATATTGCCCGAAGTATCGCCG
>JBAIYF010000665.1:0-2141 GCA_037916115.1 Anaerolineales bacterium | reverse complement strand
CGTCTGCCTTATTACTATGAAGATATCGCTGACCATCCGCCCGTGGACCTGCTCTTGCACGGCATTATGGGTACGGATTGGAAAAAACCCTTCGATACAAAACCGCTAACGTAGAAAGTTCAAAAACGATGCAAACTTTTTTTCTTGCAACCTATCTTGCCCTGAAGGAAGTCATCCGCAACCGCGGACGTTTTCTGATGGTGGCGCTGGTCATCGCATTGATCACCGTGCTGGTGCTGTTCATCGCCGCGCTTGGCGAAGGTCTTTCCGATGCCAACCGGCAGTATGTTGCCAATCTCGATGCGCAACTGGTCGTCTTCCTTGAAAAATCAGATTACAGCATTACCGCCAGCCGCTTGGACACCAACACCATCAAAGCCGTGCGGCGTGTGGATGGCGTAGCAGATGCCGGACCGATCTACACCTCCAACTCGGAGATCGTATCCCTGCCCGAGCCGTTGAAAATTTCCATGCTCGGCGTGGAGGCTGAAAGACCCGGCATGCCGCCCCTGCTGGAAGGGCGCTATTTCCGTGGTGGGGAAGCCCGTGAGGCGGTAATGGATATGAGCGTGGCGGAGCGTACCGACCTGAAGATCGGCGACGAGATCGAGATCCGCTCCACCCAAGGCACCGAAGACGAGTTCTACAAATTGAAGATCGTCGGGTTGGTGGATGAACAGGCGTACTTTTTTCAGCCCACCATCTTTGTCCCCGCCGCCACCTGGGAGTTGATGCGCCCCCAGCCCGAAGCTGACCTGAGCAGTGACACGCCCTACCCGAACATCATCGCTGTTAAACTGCAGGATCCTTCCAAGATCGAAGAAATGAGCCGTTTGTTGGTCGAGCGTGTTCCCAACATCGAAGTCGCGGACATTGAGACCACCATCAACAATATTCCCGGCTATACCGCCCAACAGGGTACCGTGCAGACCCAGGCGGTCTTCACCCTGCTCATTGGTATTCTGGTCATTGGCGGCTTTTTCCAGATCCAAATTCTTCAAAAGGTGCCGCAGATCGGTGTGTTGAAAGCCATTGGTTCTTCAAACTTTGTCGTCGGACTTTCAGCCGTTATTCAGATCGTTTTTGTCACAGCCATGGGTGTGGGGATCGGTGCGACATTGAATTACGTCTTCTCGCTGTTCCTTCCGCCTGCCATTCCTCTTGCGTTCAATGGCACACGCTCCCTGATCGCCATTGTATTACTTTTGCTTATTGGTCCGTTGGGCGGGCTGGTTTCCATCATTTATGCTGTCCGCATTGAGCCGCTCAAGGCACTAAGGTTAGGTTAGAAAATGTCAGATATTGCACTGGAAGTACGCGACCTCGTCAAGTCATTCTCATTGGATGGCACGACCATCAATGCAGTCAACGAGGTTTCGTTTCAAGTTAAGTTCGGAGAATTTGTGGCCCTGGTCGGTCCTAGTGGATCCGGCAAGACCACCCTGCTTTCCATCCTTGCTGCCCTGCTCACACCCACCAGCGGACAGGTACTCATTGACGGACAGGACCTTGCAAAGATGAACGAGAAGGAACGCGTCAAATTGCGCCGTGAAAAAATCGGTTTTACGTTTCAGGCAAATAACCTGATCCCATTCCTTTCGGCTCGCGAAAACGTGGAGTTTATGCTGCGCCTGAACGGCAAACTCGACCATGCCAGCCGCATCCGCTCGGATGAATTGCTCTCACGCCTTGGGCTTGCCGAACGCCTGCACAACCTGCCCGCGCAGATGTCTGGCGGTCAGCAGCAGCGTGTGGCGATTGCCCGTGCCCTCATCCACAACCCGGCGCTCGTTCTGGCGGATGAACCCACCGCCTCACTCGACACCGAGCGTGCTTTCCAGGTGGTGGAGACGTTCGCCAACCTGATCCATGAGAACGGGCGTGCCGGTATCATCGTCACCCACGACTTGCGTATGTGCCAGTTCGTGGACCGTGTTCTGCAAATGCAGGATGGCAAACTCGTGCGTGTGTACGAAACCAAGCAAGAGATCATGGAATTGGCAACAGCCACGGTTCACTAACTTGTAGGGACACCCCTTACATCTCATCACCTGTCTTTGAAATCAAAAGAAGGGTTGTCCTGCTAATTAGGGCAACCCTTCTTTTGATTGGCGTTACGTTTCACCCGGACGGGTCGCTCC
>JBAIYF010000664.1:0-5882 GCA_037916115.1 Anaerolineales bacterium | reverse complement strand
GATTTCAGTGATGGGTTGATTCATAAGTGCGAATTATAAACACTGACGGGTTATAATTAATTCGTATATTTTGAAAAAACATGCTTCAATTATGAACATTTGCCAAGTGTAGTGGACAGGCAGATGCCAGGGTGAGGCAAAGTAGTTTTTCAGGAGGCTGATGTATGAAGTTTAAATGGTTTGCCATGATCGTTGTATTTAGTTTAATTCTAAGCGCCTGTGGTGGTGTACAGCCGTTCGGTTCAGGCGGAGACAGTTCGGGCGTGGAAGCGACCGAGCCTGCTGCTGAAGCGGTGACGCCGCAAGGGGAGGGTCCCACGGTGGTGACGGGGAGTGTGACCTACACCGACCTGTTCTTTACCATGGGTGTTGCCGAGCCAATCGTGATCCTTGAAGATCAGGGTGGCTTTGTGACCCGTGACCGTAAGTTCCTTATCCCAACTGAGTCGCAGGTGATGGGTCAAATCACATCTGATTTTTATACATCGCCTTTCACATATAGCTTGACTCTGCCCGCTGTGCCAAACGGCACGCTCCATGATGTGGATAATGACGGGCAGACCGATACGGGTGTGATGATCTTTGCCGTGGCGTATTGGACGAATACCTGGGGTGACCCGTATTTGGAGCGCCGCGATCAGGGCGGCGGTGGTTGGTCGAGCGCGTATGCTTCGACCCGCGTCAGCACGGATAGTGATTCTTTCCTTGAGGTGTTTGGCGGTCAGTATATCGTCTATGCACCGGATGCAAATCAGCAGTTCCCTTCGGATTTTGGGGCTGACAAGAAGCTGTTCACAGAAGATGATCCGATGATGGATCTGCCTGCAGGTTGGTCTGTGGTCGATATGGATCAATCTCCGTTCGCGATCGACCGTTCGGAGAATCCGAAACTCGATCTGTATGAACCGGCAAGTTCGGCGTTGGATGATTTCTCGGATATGTCTTACACCGCAGCGTTCGATGCCATGCTGGAAAAGTTCCGCAAAGAATATGCCTACACTGAGTTCAAGAATATAGACTGGGATGCGCGCGAGAAGGAATTCCGTCCGCGCTTTGAAGAGGCGGAAAAAGCCAACGATGCCCGTCTGTTTGCGCTGGCTCTGCGTGACTTCCTATGGTCCATCCCCGATACACACGTCAGCATGGATACATCTGCCTTGAACGATGACTTCCTTGCAGATATTGCGGGGGGCATTGGGTTGGCATTGGGTGAAACCAGTGACGGGCAGATTGTGGCTCGTTATGTCACACCAGGTAGCCCCGCTGAGGCGGCTGGAATCCAGTTTGGTGCAGAGATCACCGCGATGGACGGTGCTCCGATTGAGGATGTGGTGTCTGCGGTGGTGCCGTGGTCTTCTCCGTTCAGTAATCCTGAAGTTAAGCGCCTGCAGCAGCTTCGTTACGCCACCCGTTTCCGCATGGAAAAGGGTCAGGTGGAAGTGACCTTTGTCAACCCGGGCGGCTCCGAGCAGACTGCAACCTTGGATGTTGTCTCCGAACGCGATAGTTTTGGTGTGACTTCCTTCTACTATGGTGAACCGGAAACATCCCTGCCGGTGGAGTTCAAGATTCTGCCAAGCGGATATGGCTATATCAAAATTTCCAGCTTCTCGGAAAATCAGGTACTGTCCATTCAGGCATGGGAGTACGCGCTTCAGTACTTCATCCAGAACGAAGTCCCCGGTGTGATTTTGGATATGCGTCATAATGGCGGTGGCAGCGGCTGGCTGGCAGACCAAATGGCAGCCTATTTCTTCAAGGAAGAAACCATTGTGGGCAAGGGTTCCTCCTATGATGAAGTGACCGGTGAATTCTATATGGACCCGGCAAGCGATGCCGTGATGATTCCTCCGCGCGAAGGCTTGCAATACACTGGTCCGGTAGTGGTGATGGTGGGACCTGCTTGTGTCAGCGCCTGTGAGTTCTTCTCCTATGCGATGACCGTCAATGACCGGGCACTGGTGGTGGGTGAGTATCCAACCTCCGGCGCGGGCGGCGGTGTAGAAGCCTTCCTAATGCCGGGCGATACCTACGTCCAGCTCACCGTATCTCGCCAGATGGACGCAGATGGAAACATTCATATTGAAGGCGGCGGTGTCGCGCCGGATGTGCGTGTGCCGGTAACTGTTGAAACCTTCCAGCGGGAGTTGGCAGGTGAGGATGTCGTCCTTGAGGCGGCAGAGAAGGTCATCAGCCAGCCCAAGGGCGCTGGTGTCACCCCGTCTGCACCACCAAAGATCGCCTCGAAGGAAGAGTCTGAAAATGCCTTTGCCGCGGGCGCAAAATTCGTGGAAGACAAAGCACGCGAACAATATACCCCGGAAGAGCTTTCTACTCCTGGTGTTTGGACCTATACCGTTCCGTTGGCAAAGTCTGAAACCTTGATCTGGGCGTATTACTGGTGTACCACCACCACGGAAGTTCTCGAGCAGAACTTCAGCCAGATCGAAGTTCAGTTCGAACTGAATGGACAGGTTGTTCCTATGGATAAATTCGCAGTAACCGATCTGCCCAATGGTGGGAATCAATGCCGCATCATGTATGCCGCGCTCTCCGATTGGCAGTCAGGCGAAAATACCTTGAAGACTTCTGTCACTTTCAAGAGCAAGATCAACGACGGCATGGGTGATTATGAAGCCGGAGACTATGTCTCCATCTATTCGGTGTTCGTTCCTTAGGAAGTAAAGTTAAACAAAAACATCCCGCAGGGCAACCCTGCGGGATGTTTCATTTTTGGAATTAATCCACAAACCGATACTTGATCAATGCCCAGACCGCTTCAAAGGCATCGTGGAGTTTGATCTTCTTTCCCTGTGAGTAATCGCGCGGGTTGAAGGTGATCGGTACTTCAAAGATGCGGTATTTGCGCTTCAGGATCTTTGCGGTGAATTCCGGCTCAAAGTTGAAACTATTGGCACGGATGGTCATCCCCTTAATGACCTCTTTGCGGAAGACCTTATAACCGGTTTCCATGTCGGTCAAAATGGTATCGTAGAGGATGTTCGTGAACAGGGTCAACAGTTTATTTGCCAGCATGTGCCAGAACATGGTCACTCGATGCGCTCTGCCGAGAAAGCGCGAACCGTAGACCACATCCGCGAGACCTTCTTGAATGGGGCGGAGCAGTTCGGGGTAATCGCGCGGGTCGTATTCGAGATCGGCGTCCTGGATCAGCAGGACATCGCCGCCAGCTGCTGCCATTCCAGTGCGGACAGCCGCTCCCTTGCCCTGATTTTTCTCATGCAGGATGATGTTAAGTCCCTTTTGACCTTCCCATTTTTTCAGGATGTCACGGGTGCCATCCTTGGAGCCGTCGTCCACAAGTACGATCTCATGGACAAGCTGGGTGTCCTGCACACGCTTGACGATGGTCTCTATGCTTTCAACTTCATTGTAAACGGGGATAATTACGGAAAGTTTCATGGTTGCTGGATTATAAACGAAAAGCAGTATAATTAATAAAATTTCAATTTTGCCTGGGATCGGTGAATATCATGGTAGTTAAACAACAGACAGGACAAGTTCCCGCGCCGGTCGGCGGGTTTACCCCGCCGCAGATCAATAGCCTTGAAGATACGGGTCTATCCACGCTTTGGCTTCAAGACCTGGTGCTGAAGGTGCTGTATTTTCGCGGTTACCTGACTGGGAGCAAAATTGCAGAGGAGATCACCCTGCCGTTTGCCGGGGTGACCGACCAGTTGCTTACCACCCTTAAACAAGAAAAAATGATCGAGGTCAAATCGTCACAGGGTGGTTTGGGTGAAGGTTCATATACCTTCGGTATCACCAGTTTAGGTATCACCCGCGCCCGCGAAGCACTGGACCGCAGTCAATATGCCGGACCCGCCCCTGTCCCCTTTGAAGTCTACAACGAAGCGATTCGCAAACAAAAAAGCGGGCGACTGACCGTTACCACGCGCACCATGCGCCAGATCCTTTCCCAGCTCGTCATCTCCGAAGCGTCCTTCCAAAGATTAGGACCCGCGCTCAACTCCGGTACATCCATCTTCATGTATGGTCCTCCCGGAAACGGCAAGACCAGTATTGCGCGCGCCTTTGGCAATATGGTGCTCAGTCAGAGCATGTATATTCCCTATGCCTTGTATTTGGATGGGCAGGTCATCAAGGTTTATGACGCCGTCAGCCACCAAATTGCAAACGATAATGATGGCGGCGCGGCTTCCACCGGGTCATTACGTGGCAACACCCGCCGCGACCCGCGCTGGGTAAAAATCCGCAGACCATTCATCGTCGTCGGCGGTGAACTCACACTGGAAGGTCTCGACCTTGTGTTCGATGACACCACCAAATTCTATGAGGCGCCCTTCCAGGTCAAAGCCAATGGCGGCATTCTGCTCATCGACGACTTCGGGCGTCAGCAGGTGCGTCCGCGCGACCTGCTCAACCGTTGGATCGTTCCGCTCGAAAACCGCGTAGACTTTCTCCGTCTGCACACCGGGCGCAAGGTGGAAGTTCCATTCGACGTGTTGATCGTTTTCTCCACCAACCTGCCGCCAAAAGACCTTGTGGATGAAGCCTTCCTCCGCCGTTTGCGCCACAAGATCGAGATCGGCGACCCCACCTTCGAGGAATACCGTGAGATCTTCAAACGCGTAGCACAAGACAAACGCGTGGAATACAACGACCAGGGTCTTGCCTACCTTCTTCAGGAATGGTACATCAAACGCAACCGCAAACTGCGCGCCTCCCATCCGCGCGATCTGTGTGACCAGATCCTCGACATTTCCTCTTACATGGCAGTGCCTGCCACCATGTCGCGCGAGATGATCGACCGCGCTGCCAAAGCCTATTTTGTGGATATTTAACCCCCGCTTCTTTTCGGACCTCAAACCTGCCAGCCATGCTTGAAACATTCCCACGCCCCATCCTTTTTGCCCACCGCGGCGACCTTGCCCATGCACCGGAGAACACTCTTCCGTCGTTTTCACAAGCCATTCAAAAAGGCGCCGATGGTGTTGAACTCGATGCCAAATTGACCGTTGACGGTCACGTCATTGTCATTCACGATGCAACCGTGGACCGCACAACAGACGGAAAAGGCGATGTTGCCTCCTTCACCCTTGAAGCCATCCGTAAACTGGATGCTGGTTCCTGGTTCGATGCAAAATTTGCCGGAACAAAGGTGCCCCTGCTTGAAGAGGTCTTCGAAACCGTGGGGCGCGACAAACTCATCAATATTGAACTGACCAATTACTACGCCGGGAATGATGCACTTGTGGAAAAGGTTTGTGAATTGATCAAGCGGCATAATAACGCTGGGCAGATCATCTTTTCATCCTTCAAATCAAGTAACTTGAAGAAAGCGGCGCAGATCCTTCCAGAGGTTCCGCGCGGCTTGCTCGCCTTGCCGGGGTTTTTGGGGCTTTGGGCACGTTCCTTCGGTTTTATGTTTGGCGATTATCAGGCGTCACATCCATATATTTCTGATGTGAGCCGTGAAAGCATCTTCCGGGTGCACCGCCTCAAGCGGCGTGTCCATGTGTGGACGGCGAACTCGCCCGAAGAGATCCAACGCCTGCGTGATTGGGGTGTGGATGGTTTCTTTACAGATGACCCGGGAACGGCGGTTCGCGCACTGGGTCGGGCGAAGTGAAAACCATCCGAATGCCGGGAACAGGCCCGGGCGCGGTTTGAAGCGAAAATCTATCAAGGACGTCGTTCGAGGAACGGCGTCCATTTTGTCTATGGGCTAAGTTGTGATATAACGTGACGCAAATGCGCTGGCTTCGAATTCTTCTTTTTGTTGTTTTTATATTTTCTGTCCTGCCGATCCCTGTTTCGGCTCAGACTGCCACCCCGCCCGCGGCTGTGCGGGCGATTCTTGATTCCATGTCGCCGGAGGAACGGGTGGGGCAGTTGTT
>JBAIYF010000663.1:0-2219 GCA_037916115.1 Anaerolineales bacterium | reverse complement strand
ATCTCCACCATCTCGAACCTGTCCCTGATGTTCGACCTGACCGTTCCCGAAAAGGTCGGCTTGTATATTGGCGCATGGGGCTTCTCGAACGGACTCTCGCGCCTGATCGGCTTGCTCATGGCAGGCATCATCGCAGACGTGGCCACAAAACTCACCGGCGACGCCCTGCATGGGTATCTGGTCGTCTTTGGGCTTGAAGCGTTGATGTTGTTTATCGCCGCCGTCATGCTCTACCGCATCGACGTCGGTACATTCCAAAAGAAGGCGCACGAACCGGAATTCGCGGATAAAGTTGCGCTGGCAGCGGAGTAACGAATTGACAGAAGAATGGCTTTCCCTCAGTGATGCCGCAAACCTGCTTGGGGTCCACCCCAGCACGGTGCGGTTATGGTCCGACAAGGGCGTGTTGCCTGTGCATAAGACGCAGGGCGGGCATCGCCGCTATAAGCGTGGCGAACTGCTCCTCTGGGCAGAGACCAGCTCAAAGTCCAGAGAAGAGGCGCTTGAACCCGAAGGCATGATGCAGGAGGTCGTGAAGAACGTCCGCATGCAGATCTCCGAAGGGCGGCTTGAAGAAGAGTCCTGGTATCAAATGCTGGATGATGAAGCCCGGGTGCAATATCGCATGAGCGCGCGTTCGCTGTTTCAGGGATTGATGACCTACATCGCCACCAATGGGCGCGAAGCGGAGAGTGAGGCATACGCCATCGGTTATGAATATGCTTCACGCGCGCGGCGTTACAACCTCAGCTATGTGGATGCGGCGAAGGCGTTTCTCTTCTTCCGCGATACGTTGGTGGAGTCGGTCATCAAGGTGTACAACGAAGCCAACATCCCCGCCCGCCGCGCAACGGAGATGTACACACAGATCCATACCTTCACCGATGATATTTTGATCAGCCTGTTGGAAACCTATCGCAAATTGGGAACCGCAAATCACTAAAATAGAATCAAAAAGAGCCGCAGATTTTGGTCTGCGGCTCTTTGCTTTTTCCATCAATCCGCCGAAGCAGGGACTGTGATCGTCTCAACCATTTCATGCGGCTGCGGTTTGGCTGCAAGCTGGAAGCCCGCATACATCAGAATGGCAGAGAATAATTCACCGAGGTACAGGAGCTCGCCATAACCGAGGCGGGTAAGCGTACTGGCGAAACCGATCAACAATGCACCGGCAGCAATCAGCACATTTGCCACCACGCGGTTCGGCATGATGCGCTTGCGCCAGAACAGGAACGCGGAGTAGATCGCGCCGCCCACCAGCGTAAGCAGACCGTAAATATTGAAGAACGGCGTCGTCAAGCGGACGGGGGTACCGAGCGGCATTAAGCCGCGCACGGCGGTCACTTCTTCGCCGCGATAGGTGGTGGTGAATGTTTGCGCACCTGTGGGGGCGGTCTCGCCTGCATCAAGCGCCTTCGAACCATACTGCTCACTGACCGGTCTGCTGGTGGTGAAGATGGTTTCATCCAGCTTTGGCATGGCTTGCAGCATGAGATAGCCCGCGAACAAACTTCCGAGCACGAGAAGTGCGGTCACCCCATGCACCCAGCGCTTGCGGACGAGCAGGTACAACGTGCCATGACCAAGCCAGGCAGCATTCAACGCCGCACCGAACAGATACCAAATGAAGAAGATCCACTTATTCCAGGCAAGGGCAAGGTAGGCTTCAGCAAAACTGCCTGCACCAAACATGGCAAGCCCAATGCCCCAGAACAAAAATTGAGGCTGGCGGCGCACAAAATATCGCTGCAACACGCCAATGGTAAAGACCAGCATGATCGCAGTCGAGATAAATGGAAGAATGTTATTGAACGACATGGGATACTCCTGATTAGAATTTGACAATGCCCAATAGAACACCCGCGGCAAAGATCATTAAACCGACCATGATGATTCCCATAATAACGAGCGAAACCGGCACAAGTTTTTCAAAGAAGAACGAGTCTTTGGGCATGTGCGATGAGTTCTTTTCCAATCTTTTTTGAGTCATGGGATTCACCTCTATTTGTTTTGGTTTTATTGTCCCCTTTTCGCAGGAATTCACAACAGAGGTTGTAATGATTTTGATTAAATCAAAATAAAGCAGGCGTATTTTTGGCATGATGCTTGTCATGAATTCGATAAACATTAATCATGCGACATTCCCCCATGATCATTTTTTTCATTTGCGAGTAGAACTACCTTAACTGCTCAAGGATCGCCAGCGTCTCCGGCTTGCC
>JBAIYF010000662.1:0-2870 GCA_037916115.1 Anaerolineales bacterium | reverse complement strand
CTATCAGCAGATGGCTGCCATGCATTATGGCAATGGCAATCAGGAGAAATAACCATGATCAACCTTACTACGACCTACCTCGGTTTGAACCTTAAGAATCCGCTCGTGGCTTCGGCGTCGCCACTTTCCAAGAAGATCGATAAAGCCAAAAAGTTAGAAGATGCGGGCGTGTCCGCGATCGTGATGTACTCGCTCTTTGAAGAGCAGATCATCCACGAAAGCCTCGAACTCGACCACTTCCTCTCGCGCGGCACCGAGTCCTTTGCTGAAGCCCTCACCTATCTGCCCGATGGAGGCATGTACGGCGTCAGCCCGGAGAAATATCTAAACCAGGTTGGTGGTTTGAAAAAAGCTCTGACCATTCCGGTCATCGGAAGTTTGAACGGTGTCTCCAACGGCGGCTGGATCCGTTATGCAAAACACATCGAAGAAGCCGGAGCCGACGCGCTCGAACTGAACCTTTATTATCTACCCACCGACCCGAACCTGACCAGCAACGAAGTTGAAGATGCCCAGGTGGAATTGGTGGCAGAAGTCAGGTCAGCGATCAAGATACCACTGGCGGTGAAACTCAGCCCCTTTGTCACATCCCTGCCCAACTTTGCCAAGCGTATCGTGGATGCGGGCGCGAATGGGCTGGTGCTCTTCAACCGCTTCTACCAACCAGACTTTGACCTCGACGAACTGGATATTGTCCATAGCCTCGACCTGAGCACCTCCGCCGACCTGCGCCTCCCGCTGCGCTGGATCTCGATCCTGCACGGCAAAGTAAGCGCAGACTACGCCCTGACCAGCGGCATTCACACCGCGCACGATGTGCTCAAAGCTATGATGGCAGGCGCAAAAGTAGCAATGATGGCGTCCAACCTGTTGCATAGCGGTGAACAGGTCATTCCGTCCATGCTCAAAGATCTGGAAGAATGGATGAAGGAACGTGAATACGAATCCATTCAGCAAATGCAGGGCAGCATGAGCCAGAAGAACGTCAAGGAACCAGCGGCATTCGAGCGTGCGAACTACATGAAGGTCCTTAGCTCGTGGCGTGATCTGCCATAGCATTTTTCTGTCATTACGAGGGCGGTGCTCTTCCGCCCGAAGCAATCTCGGATTAACTCATAAGATTGCTTCGCCGCAAAAGCGCGGCTCGCAATGACGAAAACAAAAAAGGCTCTCCAAAGCGGAGAGCCTTTTCTTATTCAGATCGCAAGGACTTATTCTTCAACAGGAGCGGCGGCAGCAGCTTGCTTGCGCTGACGGAATGTGATGCGTCCGCGCGACATATCATAAGGGGACATTTCGAGGGCAACACGGTCGCCCAGCAAAATGCGGATGTAGTGCTTGCGCATCTTCCCTGAAAGGTACGCCAGAACCTCGTGCCCATTATCGAGCTTCACGCGGAACTGGGTGCCGGGCAGCGCTTCGATCACCACACCGTCCACTCTGATTTTGCCTTCTTCTTTAGTCATACATGCCTCTTCCTATTCATTGTCCTTGAAGGAACGTCGCTTGATGCGTCGGATCGCCTTCTTCTTCTCCATACGGCGGGTTTCGCTCTTGGAAACGAACCAGCGTTTGCGGCGAACGGTGCTCAAAACACCGCTCTTCACGACCTTTTTGCGAAAGCGTTTGAGCAGGGAATCTTGAGATTCGCCATTACGTAAATTGACACTTGCCACTGGTTGTCACCTCCTTTCCGCTTAGGAAATAAAAAATCGGCTGTCCTGCACAGACTCAGCCGAGGGCGTCCATCAAAAAACCTGAAACGAACTCAATGATCGAACGATCAACAATTGCGCTTCAATTCTCCTTTGATCTTGCCAGTGAACATGCCCACTGCTGAACCTGCGGGCAAGATTATACACGATTCATCACCGTATGAGAAGATGATTAAGTGGAGTAAAAAGACAATGCCCCGTGAACGACAGACCCCAGGCATCATCAATAGACTATCATCCCCCCTGCTCCGCCATATACATCATACGCAGAACTTTCAAGTCATCGTAGGTCAACGCACCGTTCAAGGCATCAAAGACCGGCTTGAGCAGCACTGTACCGTGCTTATCAAATGCGGCAAAGGCGGCACGCTGCTGCTCCGGCGAAGCCTTCACCAGCGCGCGCAGGTCATCCCTCACCCGCAAGTCATTTCCTGCCGCCATATAACGCGCCAGATTTTCAATGATCGTCCCCGCCGTCACACCGTAGTGCTCCATCAGTGCAGCCAGCGTCTCCCCGGCTTGATACGCCTCGCCCACCAGCACATAACGACGATTGGAGTCATTCTTCTCGCGCACCGTTTCCACAGCCTTGGGCTTCTCACGGATGTTGTGCCGCTGACAAAAATCGGTCAGCACCGCCAGAAACGCCGCGCCATACTGCTGCGCTTTCACCTGCCCCACCCCTGAGATCGTCAGCAAACTCTCCGGCGATTGCGGGAAATAGGCCGCCATCTCGGTCAAGGTCCGATCCGAAAAGATCACATACGGCGGCACACCAGCCTCGTCTGCCATCTCTTTTCGTTTTTGACGAAGGATGGCGAACAAACCGCGATGATATTCCAACTCTGCGGCTTTTTTCTTCCCATCTGCCTTCGTGACACGCCCCGCCTCTTGCATGACGCCGAAAATGGGTTCCCGTTTCCGAAGAGACTCCAACGCCTTGGGCGTGAGGCTGAGCGTATGGAACTCGCCTTCCTGTTTCATATACCCCAACGCAAGCAGTTGACGCGCCAAATGCATCCACTGTTTTCTGTCCAATTCCTTGCCGATCGCATACGTGGACAGTTTGTCATGCTCCCACCGCAGCACTTTCTCATTCTTCGAGCCGAGCAAAATATCCACGATGTGACCCGCGCCAAACTTCTCGTCCGCGCG
>JBAIYF010000661.1:0-4110 GCA_037916115.1 Anaerolineales bacterium | reverse complement strand
GGTACGCAGGCTGGCGGATCAAATTTCCACCAAACAAAAGACGTGTGCCAATCTTGTGCGCTTCAAGATGACGCACCAGTTCATCGCGCGAGAATGGGGCTTCGGGGCGGACAAGAATCGGGAAGCCGAACCAACTTGGGGTTGAGTTTTGAGTCGCCTTTGGGAGAATAAAAAATTCTTGTAATGGCGATAAAAGTTCAGTCAGATAGTCAAAATTTGCTCGGCGCTTCTCAATAAACCCATTTAGCTTTTTGAGCTGCGAAACACCAACAGCCGCCTGCATATCGGTTGCTTTTAAGTTGTAACCGATATGTGAATACGTATATTTGTGGTCGTACCCTTGCGGGAGATCGCCAAGTTGCCAATCAAAGCGCTTATAGCAGGTATTATCCCTGCCTGGCTCGCACCAGCAATCGCGCCCCCAATCGCGGAATGATTCGATGATTTTCTTAAGTTTGGGTTTGTCAGTGAGAAGCGCGCCACCCTCTCCCATTGTGATGTGATGCGCAGGGTAAAAGCTCACCGTTGCTACATCACCAAAGGTCGCTACCATGCGATTGTCGTAAAGAGCGCCCACAGCATCACAGCAATCTTCAACCAGCCAAAGGTTATGTTTTTTGCAAAACTCAGTGACCGTTTTCAAGTCGAACGGATTTCCAAGTGTATGTGCGATCATCACAGCGCGTGTCTTTTCAGAGAGCGCCGCTTCCAACTGAGATACGTCAATGTTGTACGTGGGAATATCAACATCCAGAAAAACCGGGACAAGCCCATTCTGAAAGATGGGATTCACGGTAGTTGGGAACCCCGTTGCCACTGTGATGACTTCGTCGCCGGGGTGGAGTTGTCTTTCCTTCAACAGGGGTGATGTCAAACTGGTAAGCGCGAGCAGATTTGCAGACGACCCGGAATTCACCAAGATGGAGTGGCGCATATTGAAAAAACGCGCGAATTCCTTTTCGAACTGACGCGCAAAGCGACCTTCGGTGAGCCAAAAATCCAGGCTGGAATCGATCAACGATTGGACATCCGCTGCGTCGAATACGCGTCCGGCTACGGGGACGGCTGATTCACCGGGGATGAATTTCTTCGCCGGGAATTCCTCTGCCGCATACTCAGCAGTCAGTTCCAGAATCTTTGCACGCAGTTCATTGGATCGCTCACTCATGGCTTAGAAATTCCTTGTACCAGTCGATCGTTAACTTCAAGGCTTCATCCAAATTGAAAAGCGGTTTCCAATTCAGCATACGGCGGGCTTTTTCTGCGCTCAAATACTGGTGGCGAATTTCATTTGATGTTTCATTGAGAATTTCAGGCTTAAGCTCGGAACCCATCAATTGAAGAACTTTTTCAACGATCTCCAAGACTGTAACTTGAATCTCATTGGAGAAATTGAATGACTCGCCCTTTAGAGAACGGTTCGAAGCGAGTTTTTCTGCCAAAAGCATATATGCCGCCGCGCCATCTTCCACGTAGAAATAATCACGGATGTATTGCCCATCTGAACGGATTACCGGTCGTTGTCCGCGCATGATCGAACGGATTGTGCCGGGGATGATGCGATTCCAATTCAGGTCGCCGCCGCCATAGAAATTTCCACAGCGGGTGATGGCAACGGGCAGGTCATAGCTCTTTGCGTAAGTAGAGGCGATCAAATCCGCCGCGGATTTACTGACATCGTAAGGATGCTGTCCTTGAAGTGGTGTCTTTTCATCGTATGGCAAAACTTCTTGATCTCCATAGGCTTTATCGGAAGACGCCATCACCAATTGCTTTACTTTAGGGCTGCGACGTGCCGCCTCAAGCACATTCCACGTCCCAGCAATATTGGTTTCAAATGTGGATACCGGGTTTCGGTTGGCGATCGTTACAATAGTTTGTGCTGCCAGGTGAATAACCGTATCGATTTCATACTCGCCCATCGTGCGTTCAAGCACTTCACGATCACGAATATCACCGCGCACGACCTTAACTTTTTCTATCAACCCTGTCCGCACCAGTTCACTTTGCGGAACCCAATCACGCATAAGACAAACAACATCTGCCCCAGCAGCCACTAAACGCTTCACCAACCATGAGCCAACCAACCCCGTGCCGCCAGTTACAAATGTCGGGCGGTCCAGCCAGAAAGTGCGGTTTATCTCCATAGTTTCCATGGAGCACTTCCTTCCTGCCAGAGTTTCTCGAGGTTATGTACATCGCGCAACGTATCCATACACTGCCAAAAGTCAGCGTGTTGATATGCGGCGAGTTGACCATCCGCAGCGATATGTTCGAGGGATTCAAACTCCCAAGCTGTGTGGTCACCGGGAATATACTTCCGCGCCTCTGGCTCGATGACGAAAAATCCGCCGTTGATCCAACCTTCGCCTAGCTGTGGTTTTTCTTTGAATTGCGTCACAAGATTATCTTCGATCACCATCTGTCCGAACCGTGCAGGCGGGCGAACAGCAGTCATTGTCACTAATTTGGCTTGGCATTTGTGAAACTCCAATAGAGCCGGAATATCAACATTACTGACCCCATCCCCGTACGTGAGCATAAACGTTTCATTTCCAATGAACTCAGCCACGCGCTTCACACGCCCGCCGGTATTGGTCTCCGCGCCAGTATCCAGAAGATGCACCGTCCAATCTTCACCGTCCATGTGGTGTGCAGTCACCCCCCCAGTCCGAAGTTGAACCGTAAAGCTACGGGAACGAAGATGATAATTAAGAAAGTAATCCTTTATGATCTCCCCTTTGTATCCGAGAGCAATTACAAACTCCCTATACCCATAGGAAGCATAAATTTTCATAATATGCCACAAGATCGGGCGACCGCCTAATTCCACCATGGGCTTGGGTTTAACCACGGTTTCTTCTGACAGCCTTGTGCCTAGTCCACCAGCTAAAATAGCAACCTTCATAAATTCCTTTCTAATCGACTCGAACAAATTATACATGCCTGAATAAAAATACCCTCTTACAATATTGTTATCAGAACTTAAGTGTTAACTCAAAAATCTCAACCGTGAATTTGTAGTCCTGCCTAAACGCACCAAACGCTCAGCACAAACAGCATTTTATAAATTACAGCGAAAAACCTTTCCCTTAACAATCAGCGGTAGATTTGCTTGTTTAGCCTGATAATTTTTTAAATAAAAAATTCCGCGGAAGGCATTTCCACGGAATTTTGATGAACACTATCCCTTAAAGAAATTAACAATAAAGAACCATACATTCGCCGGACGTTCCGCAAGGCGGCGCATAAAGTAGGGATACCAGTGCGTACCAAATGGTACATAAATTCGCACCGGATATCCTTCCTTTGCAAGCGATTCCTGAAGGTCTCTGCGGATGCCGTATAGCATCTGGAATTCCAAGCCGTTTTTGGGCAGACCGATCTTTTCGGCATAACTTTTTGCAAAGGCAATACGTTTTTCGTCATGTGTGGCGATCGCAGCAAGCGGCGGAACACGACCATCTTCACTCAACACAGACTTCTGTTCCAGTGAGGCGTCGAGCATGATCTTGGTGATCAAGTCAAAGTTTGCATCCACATCCGCTTTTTGAGGGAACGCTTTATCGGGTGGTTCGTTATATGCACCCTTTACATTTCGAAGAGGCACGCCATCCTGAAGCAGGCGGCGGACATCCGCCTCTGTGCGGTATAGATATGCCTGAATCACCAAACCATGATTCTTGTAGTCTTTTTCACGCATGGAATAGTGCATGTTGACAGTCTTATCCGTATAAGGGGTGTCTTCCATGTCCACGCGGACAAAAGTCTTGGCAGAGCGGGCGCGGGAAAGGACGCGTTCCAGCGCCTCAGCACACAGACTTTCATCCAATCCCATACCGATCTGGGTCAACTTGATGGAAACATTGCTGCGCAAACCCGGCTCTGCGCCAATAGCATCCAGCGTGGCATGGATGCTCTCTGCAGCCTGCTGGGCTTCTTCTGGCGTATTCGTATGCTCCCCTAAATGATCCAATGTGGCGTTAATTCCCCTGGCGTTGAGGTCTCGAACGACCTGCAAGGCTTCATTTAACGTCGTCCCAGCAACAAAACGGGAGGCAATCCGCCAGGAAAAACTCCAGCCAGTGATCAGTTTTTGAGCCCACTCAG
>JBAIYF010000660.1:0-3664 GCA_037916115.1 Anaerolineales bacterium | reverse complement strand
TCGCAATTCTGATCGTTGGATGTTTCGGTGTAGGTATTGCCGTCAACGTAGTGGGCTTGTCTTCCATTCAGGGCATCACACCTGAAATGCAAACAGCCTTGGAACGCCTCACAACCGAGATCGTTCTTGGGAAAATTCGCACAACCCCATAGTACTTTTGGTCAATTGCATAACGGGTCTTGCACCCGTACAATGCAATCATCTTATTGGTACTTTACTGGTATTTTATTGGTAGGAGAGAGTTGATGAGGTCGCCCACAGAGAGGCGACCTCGTCGTTTTAACAGTCACGTGACAGTTACCTCAGAGGTGACTGTCACGTTTAATTTCTCTAACATTTCTCTTACTTCCCCTCCCTTGACGAAAACTTAACTCAGGCATAAAGTTAAGCCCGCTTAACTAAAAAGAAAGCTTAACTATGCCCAAATCGACCCAAATCACCCAATCTCTGCGCGCGTGGATGGATACATTCATGCACCGTTCCATGCGCAGCTGGATGCACTTCGCCAAATCGACGGGCATCTCCATGCCGCAGTTCAGCATTTTGATGCAGCTGCATTACCGCGGCACGTGCAGTATTTCCGATATCAGCGAACGCTTCGACATCTCCGCCGCGGCTGCAAGCCAGCTGGCAGAGAAACTTGTGAAGAGCGGTTACATCGAACGCGCCGAAGACCCCAGTGACCGGCGCGCGAAGGTGCTTCAGCTGGCGCTCAAAGGCAAAAAGCTGGTCGAAGCCGGTATCGAAGAGCGTTACCGTTGGATGGATGAGGTCGTTCTGACCTTGAATGCCGAACAGCGGACGAAGGTCGCTGAAGCGCTGGAAATTCTTGCCTCTTCGGTCAAGCGCGAAACAGAATAAATTCCCCAGAGTTTGCCCGCTTCTTCCATAGTTTCTACACAAGGTTTTGATACCTTTAACTCGTTAATTAACCAAAGGAGTATTCTCTTGCAAGCATCCATATCCCAACCCCAAGCTCGCACACGCCGCGGTGAGCCCAAACCGCGCAGTTCGATGGGACGCGCCATCCGCTATTTAATGAATTACAAACAGCAGGCAGCGCTGCCCTATTTATTTTTGATCATTGCCACACTGGCACAGTTGGCAGTTCCGCGCATGGTGCGCAACGTCATCGACGCCGTTACCAGTGGATACATCGCCGACCAGGTGTTGCAGGCGCTGGATAAAATTCCCGCCTCGTTCATCGGGCAGGCGCTGCCTAGAATCCTCGAAGCCACAGGCAAAGACAGTTCCCTGACGCTGGAACAGCTCAAGGTCCAGTTGGAGGCGGATGTTTCTTCCGCGCCGCAGACCTTGATCAACGCCATCATCTTTATCATCGTCTTCGCCATCCTGCGCGGATTGTTCGCCTTCCTGCAAGCCTATTGGGCGGAGAAAAATTCGCAGGCGGTGGCGTACGACATGCGCAACGACCTGTATGCGAAGATCCAGCGTTTGTCTTTTTCATATCACGACAAGAATCAGACCGGTCAGTTGATGATCCGCGCGACGGATGATGTGGAGAAGGTGCGTCTGTTCATTGGGCAGGGCTTATTGCAATTGGTGGGCGCGATCATTTTGTTGGTGGGCACGCTGGTGATTCTGTTCAGCACCAATACAAAACTTGCATTGACCACGCTGCCGATCCTGCCGCTTGCCATGGTTTTATTCATGATCTTTGGCGGGCTGAGCCAGCCCTTGTTCGCAAAGGTTCAGCAAAAACTTTCCACATTGAATACCATCCTTCAGGAAAATCTGGCGGGCATCAAAGTCATCAAGGCGTTCACGCGCGAGAAGGAACAGCAGAGAAAATTCCGCGCCGCTGCAGATGACAGTATGAATCAATCCATTGTTGTCGCGCGATTGTTCACCTTCCTCTTCCCGTTGATCTTCATGGTTGCCAACCTCGGTCAGGCTGCCATTTTGAATGTAGGCGGTCGTGAGATCATCGCGGGCGCGTTGAGCCTCGGCGAATGGCAGGAATTTTCGCTCTACCTCATTTATCTCTTTTTACCCATCGCACAATTTGGTTTCATCATCACACAGTTGGGACAGGCTTCCGCCTCTGCCACGCGTATCTTTGAGATCATCGATGCCAAGTCCGACATTACCGACAAGCCCGATGCCATCAAACTGCCCGGCGTAAAAGGCGATGTGAAGTTCGAAAATGTCACCTTCCGTTATTTCGGCGGCGGCGAACCGGTGCTTTCCAACGTTTCGTTTGAAGCGAAATCCGGCGAGACGATCGCCCTGCTTGGTGCGACCGGCTCCGGCAAGACCACCATCATCAACCTGCTCCCGCGCTTCTACGACCCGACCGAAGGACGCATCACCATCGACGGCAATGAACTGCGCGACGTGACCCTCGATTCACTCCGCTCGCAGATCGGCATCGTCTTGCAAGAGACCACCCTCTTCAGCGGCAGCATCCGCGATAACATCGCCTTCGGCAAACCCGATGCCAGCGACGAAGAGATCATCGCCGCCGCAAAAGCCGCACAGGCACACGACTTCATCACCGCCTTCCCCGAAGGGTACAACACCCACGTCGGCGAACGCGGCACCACCCTCTCCGGCGGACAAAAACAACGCGTCGCCATCGCCCGCGCCTTGCTCCTCGACCCGCGCATTCTCATCCTCGACGACTCCACTTCATCGGTCGACCTCGGCACCGAAGCCGCCTTGCAAAAAGCGCTCGACGTGCTCATGAAAGGTCGCACCTCCTTTGTCATCGCACAGCGCATCAGCACCGTAATGAACGCAGACAAGATCATCGTGCTCGAAAAAGGCAAGGTCGTCGCCGAAGGCAAACACAAGGAACTTATGGAAGACAGCGCCATTTACGCAGAGATCTACAACTCGCAGATCCTCCCCAACGAGAAAGGCGGTGCCCAATGATGATGAATCGTGATCTCTTCAAAAGCGACACCAACAAAGCCCGCAACCTCGGTGAGACGCTCGCCCGCTTTGGAAAATATTTCGGTAAATTCTGGTACGTGCTTGTCCTGGCTTTGGTCTTGATCGTGATCTCCACCTGGACCCAAGTGACCACACCCGAGTTGACCGGTCAGGCCGCGGATTGTTTCCTCATCCCCACCGGCGGAGGAAATGCCTTCGGCTCTTTCGCACCGGCAACTGATTCAGCGGAAGAAACCTCATCTTCCTGTTGGCTGATCTCCGACCCTGCCACCTTAACCGGCACACAGAAGATCATCGCCAGCATGTATCACTTCGGTGATTTCAAGATCGTTGACCCTGCCACCGCTACCAGCGACGAACGCATCGCGGGCTTGTGGAGATTGATCCTCATCACCGTGGTCTTGTTCGTGTTGGGCGCCATCGTCACCGGCACACTGTTCTTCACCATGTCGTGGACCGGTCAACATGTGCTGCGCGAGCTCAAACTGGACTTATTCCATCACCTGCACGACCTTTCGCTCAGTTACTACGCCGAACACGAAGCCGGTGACTTGATGAGCCGCATCACCAACGACACCTCCGCCATCGAGCAGACCTTCTCCTTTGCGCTGGTGCAAGTCTTCAGCGGCATCCTGCTCCTCGTATGGACGGCATACAACATGGTTACACTCAGCTTGCCATTCGCATTGCTCTCCCTGGCAATTGCGCCCATCATGTTGTGGGTTACCTCCTACTTCTCGGCTCA